>RPOO01000003.1 GCA_003857025.1 Methanothrix sp. | reverse complement strand
CCTCTTTTTTGCAGAATTGCTGTAATTGCTCTTGGACTAAGCCCCTTAATTCTGGATAAGCCTATTAGATCGATTTGAACGGTAATCATAGCGGTAAGTTTTTATATAAAATCTACTTCACTTGTTTTAATTCAATTTAAGTTTATATGGGGGATCAAATGAAACGATTGTTGGTTGGAATGGCGGCTATGCTTGCTCTGGCTTTCCTCGCTCCTGTTAATGGGGCAATGGACAGGCCCGCCAAGGAGAGCCCGGCCATCCTGCTGGTAATGTTCGGCACAAGCTACCCGGAGGCTCAGGCAGCCTATGAGAACATCGAGAGAATTTACAAAACGGAATTTCCTGACGCAAAGATTCAGATCGCCTTTACATCCGACTACATCAAGCGCAAGATCCAGGAAAGAGACAACATTTCCATTGACAATCCCTTAACGGCTCTTGCCCGTCTCAACGATGAGGGCTATGCCAATGTTGTGGTTCAGTCTTTGCACGTAATACCCGGAGAGGAGTTCCATGATATGGCCAACATTGTGGAAAGTATCAAGAGCATAGACGGAAAGTTCGGCTTCAAAAATCTCATCATCGGTGCGTCGCTTCTCACAAGCCGAGACGACTATCTCAATGTCTCAGCAGCACTGTCCAAGCAGTTTGACGAATATACCACTGGAACGGAAAGGATATCGCATAAGAACCCAAGGAACGCCGATGAGACTGCCATCGTCTTCATGGGGCACGGGACCGAGCACCCAGCCAACAGCGCCTATTCTCAAATGGCGAATATTCTGGCGGCGGACTACAAGAACGTATTCCTGGGCACGGTAGAAGGATATCCGACTTATGATGAAGTGCTGGCCGAGCTGAAAGAAGCCAAGGTCAAGAATGTAAGACTGATGCCCTTCATGGTAGTGGCGGGAGACCATGCTTTAAATGACCTCACCGGCAACGAGAGCGATTCCTGGAAGAGCATGCTTGAGAAAGAGGGTTTCAAGGTCGATTTCAACCTGATGGGTATGGGCGAGAACGACGATATTACGAAGATCTTCGTCCGGCACACAAAGGACGCATTCGAGAAATTTCATTGAATCAAAGGGAGGAATTTTATTTGATGAGTCTTAGGTGCATGGCAAAATATCTGATATGCCTGTTTTCGGTGATCATGGCGGTCAATGCCGCCGGTGCCAGTATCGTGATCAACGAAATGCTCGCCAATCCCGCATCCGACTGGAATAAAAACGGAGATATCAGCGGGATGGATGACGAATTCATTGAGTTGTTCAACTCCGGCAAGGAGCCGGTTGACATAAGCGGATACACGCTGAAGGACACCGTGTTCAGATCCACGCCGGGGGAATACTCGATACCAAACGGCACAACAATAAAACCGGGCGAGTTCCTGGCCATATTCGTGTCCAGCAGCGGTGTGTTTCAGGGGAATGACGGCGACTGCATAAAGCTGTTTGACGCTGCGGGAAACCCGGTGGATGAGAAGGAGTATGGAACTGCAACGAAGGATGTCTCATTTGCCAGGATTCCGGATGGCGGAGAATGGGGGAACAGCACAGTTCCGACGCCGGGAATGCCAAACAAGTAGGTCGGCAGCAGGCAAAAACCTGCAATCATTTTTTTATTTATTATAATTATGATAACCACTCGATAGACTTCTATCCTTCTTCCATCCGATTTCATTCTGGTATCTATCCGATTTCTCTTCGGCTTCAATCCGATTTAACGATCTCAATTCGGCTCCAATCTCGTCTCCGCCCGAAAGCCTTAAATCAATATTAATTGATCTTAGTCCAACAAAATTGATTAGTTGGGCCGGGATGAAAACAGGGATGAGAAACGAGATGAAAAAAAGAAGAGCAAGAGCTTCAATCATATCAATCCTATCAATAATTCTTCTGAGTCTTTTTGCGAATCCTTCTCAAGCATCCGAAAGCACCGGATCAGGGTACCCGATGACATTCATCGATTCGGAGAACAGGCCGGTTGTCATTCAGGCCCCGGTGCAAAGGATAGTAGTACTGAATGAGAACGCAGCCGAGGCCGTCGTCATCCTCGGCTCCGGCGACAAGATTGTGGGGGCTGTCGATCAGGTTCTGGGCAAGGGCGGCTACTATCCGAGCATAAAGGATGCAGTCGGCGTGGGGTCCAGGACGGAGGTTGACTATGAGAAGATTGTCAAGGTCGCAGAACAGGGTGACAAAATCACTCCCGACATCATAGTCCTCTGCTACACCGCGCCTGACAGAGCTTACGGAATGGGAGCGGATACGGTCTCGATGAAGCTCTCCGCCTTCAAGAACATAACTGTTATCGGCCTGAACTTTTATGAGCCGGAGAAGATCCGGGAAGAGATGACCAAGCTCGGAGAAATTTTGGGAAAGGAGAGCGAGGCAAAGGAGTATCTGCAATGGTATGACGGCGAGGTCGAGAAGGCCGAGAAGGCCGTGCAGGGACTTGCACCGGCGACGGTCTTTTTCGAGAGCATGGGCTCCTCGGGAGCCTTAAGCGATCTCTCCACTTACGGCGGCCATTCGGCCATGAGCCGGATGGTGAACGAGGCAGGCGGCGTTTGCATCTTCCAGGAAGGGACCGAATCGGCCAAGGTTGCCTGGGAGTGGGTGGCGGCGAAAAGCCCGGATGTGATCATAAAGCACCAGCCCTTAACCTCGAAGGACGGGATGCCCGGCTGGTCGATGGAAGATTCCGTTTCTGCAACGAAACTAAAAGAGATCCGAAACAATATCCTCAGCCGCCCCGGCGGAACGAAGATCCCGGCCATCAGCAATGATCGGGTTTACGTGCTCAGCGTGGATGCGACCGTTGGGCCCGACCTGCCGGTGGGAATTGCCAGTCTTGCCAAGATACTTCATCCAAAGATCGATATCGATCCCGCTCAGGTCTACAGGGAATATCTGGCATTCCTGGATGTCTCCTGGCAGGAAGGACGAAGCTTCGTTTATCCGGAGGTTGGATAGAATTTGCGGGATGGGATTTGGCGGCAGAGGTTAGCGATTTGGGTCAAGCTGTCGGAGGCGGGCGGCCAACAATCGCCGTATTCTTTCGCTTTTCCTTACGCCCAGTCCTTTTGCTCTGTCCTTTGCGGTATCCATTCGCTGCATCCATTCGCTGTATCGTGTCGTTGGCAAAATGGCAAAATAAAGAATCTGGGGCAATAGAGAAAATGGCATCATCTGATGTTGTTTCGCAGGGGGCGAATCTCTCCGATGCAGCCGTCGGCAAAAGAGATGCCGACAGCATCGGGCTGGTTTATAAAGGATTCGTAAAACGAAAGCTGCTTTTGGCCGCCGTCCTCTTCCTCTCACTCATTTTGCTGGCGGGACTATCGGCAACCCTGGGCTCATCAGGATTGACGCTTGCCGATGTTTACGCCGCCGTGCTGGCCAGAGCATTTCCAGGCTACTTTCAGGCCTCATGGCTGGGTGAGATGGTCGTCTGGGAGTTGAGGCTGCCTCCGATCATCATGGGCATCCTGGCCGGCATGGGGCTGGCCGCAGCCGGTGCAGCCATGCAGGGCATATTGCGAAATCCCCTGGCCAGTCCCTTCACGCTCGGCATATCGTCTGCAGCGAGCTTTGGGGCGGCCCTGGCCATCATTCTCGGGGCCGGGCTGGCGGGCGGCGAGTACCTCATCGTCCTGAATGCCTTCATATTCTCTCTGATAGCAGCAGCAGCCGTCTTTGTCCTGGCCGAGATCAAAGGCATCTCATCCGAATCAATGGTTTTGGCGGGAATTGCCATCATGTACTTCTTCTCGGCCCTGACCTCCGTTCTGCAGTACGTAGGCCGCTCTGAGGATGTGCACGCCCTGGTCTTCTGGACTATGGGAAGCCTGGGCAGATCGACCTGGCACAGCGTCGGCCTGGTCTTCGTCGTCGTGGCCCTCTGCCTTCCCTGGCTCTTGTGGAAATCCTGGGACATAAATGCCCTGGAGTCGGGAGACGAGATTGCCACCAGCCTCGGCGTCGATATCAACAAAACCCGAATGGCCACCATGACTATCGCCTCGCTCATCACGGCTGCCATCATATCGTTCACTGGAACCATCGGCTTCATCGGCCTCGTGGCTCCTCACATGGCCCGCATAGTCATCGGCGGAGATCATCGTTTTCTCTTGCTGACGTCAGCCCTGATGGGGGCCTTGCTGCTCCTGGGAGCCGATGCCGTGGGCAAGACGGTCTTCGCTCCGGCAGTCCTGCCGGTGGGCCTGATGACATCCCTTCTCGGGGTGCCGCTTTTCGTTTATCTCTTCATGAAACGGAGGAAGAAATCATGCTGAAGAGCATTATTGAGAGGCTCTTCTCCGGCCATCCCGTGAGAAGAGCGCAAGCAGAGGAGAGGCGGGGCTGTGTGGAATTATCGAGCAGGGGCGACAGCTTTGGCTGCATCGAAGGGATCGAAGAAGATGCAGGATTTCCTGAAACGGAAGCCTGCAAGCTCTTTATGCAATGTCAGTGGATGGCGCTCTTCTATCCTGGATCAGATGCAGAGATTCTGAGACGTAAAAAATATAGATTAAATTATAAATAATTGGTGTTAGCAAAGCAGCTCATTTCGATTAGCTGCATAATATTGGAGTCGCACATGTCCGAAGGAAAGAAGAAATCCATGAAAGTGGCGGCCTGGGCCATGATGGCCAACATGCCCCTGAAGCTCAAGGCCGAGATCACCCTCAAGATGCTGCTGGCGGGAAGCGATGAGAGGAAACGCAGAGAGTTAATGCATAGTGTCAGCGAAAGGCGCAGGCTGACCCTTCCCAGAAATCAAATCAAGTGGCACCCGAGCATTGATCAAAAGGCCTGCAAGCAATGCAAAGTCTGTCTGAATTTCTGCCCCAAAGGCGTTTATTCCGAAAAAGCAGACGGGTCCATCGTCGTTGCCAATCCCTACGAGTGCGTCATGCTCTGCACCGGCTGCGAGGGGCGCTGTCCTGAGGGAGCTATCTCATTTCCGGATAAGAAGGACTTTCAAAAGTATGTTTATTACGTCTAGGAATATTTCATGACGTTCGGATTATTTTTTGGAGCGGCATACGGACTGATCCTTGGCGTGTTCCTGGGATTGTTCTCAGGAATTCTTCAAGGGCTATTCTTGGGCTTGCTCTCAGGAATAATTCTGGGATTGTTCCTGGAATCATCAAGGGGATTTGTCGCAGTATGCCTTCAGGAATCGATCTATGAATTGGCTGCAATATGCACGAAATAATTAGAAGGAAATAACGAAGCAAAAATGGGAAAAATAACTTAAAAAAATAAATTAATAATAAAAGTAATGCGCTAATACTGAGGATAAAACAATGATAATGAAATTACGGGGCAAGACTGCAAAATGCAATCCATCTGGATACTGCCGCCGTTTATGGATAAAAAAAATGGATGAAGCAGCATGAAGATTATCTTTATTTCACCGGTTCTGGTGCCAAGCCTCGTCAAAGCCGCCCAGGATCTCAGGGATGAGTTCAATTTAGCCTTCGACCTCGAAATATATCACCCCAGCCAGATCGGCAATGAAGAGATCGATGTGCAGGCATTTTCCGGGAGCCTGAAGTCCGCCGATGCCGTGCTCATCGACCTGATGGGAGCAGGGAGCGGCGTCATCGACATTCTCCTTCGCCAGCTCAAGGATGAGAACAATGTCGTGATCAGTCTTGTGATTCCTATGGGGCGGGCCTTCAAGGAGATGATGGCCCTGACGCGCATGGGCTCCTTCCGGGGAAAGAGGATTGCAGAGATGATCGGCTCATTGTCCGGTTCCATGTCCGGCTCTATTACAGGTTCCACGACGGGTTCCATGACCGGCTCCAAATCGAGCACCGGATCAGTCTCCGACCGGATGCAAAATATGGACCCCCATCAGGATAAGGACCCGGAGGCTCTGCGAAAAAGAATGCAAAAGGCAAAGATGATGATGGAGGCGGCACTGAAAGTGACGGAAGCGGGCGGAAAGCTGCTTCCCGTCGGCCCTATGAAAGACGCCGCCAACTACATCAAATTCACCAAATACTGGAAATTTGGAGGCAAGGAGAACTATCGAAACCTGCTCGTCCTGCTGCTGCATGACTACCTGGGCTGCTCGGATTTGCTTCCCAGGGCCGGGGACCCTGTGGAGATGCAGGAGTTCGGCCTTTATCATCCCGATCACGGCCATTTTTCCGGTTTGGAGGATTTTCTGCAAAAGACGGGCTACGATGATAGTCTGCCGACGGTGGGCGTCCTCCTCTACGGCGGTCGCTATTTTGATCAGGGGTTGGTGACGCTTCATGCCCTGGCGAAGGGGCTTGGCCATGTTAATCTGATCCCCGTCTACTCCGACGGCATCAACAATTTGCAGGCTATGCGGAGATTCTTCTTCCGGGGCGATAGCCCGATAATCGATGCTCTGGTCAATCTGACCATGTTCAGGATCAACGGCGGTCCGCTGGGCGGCGAGCACCGGCTCACCCGTGACCTCTTGCGGGAGCTGGATGTGCCCGTCTTCACTCCTGCCTCCATGCACCGGCGCAGGATCTCGGAATGGATGGATTCGCCCACGGGCCTCTCGCCCACGGATACCATCATGTCCGTCATCTGGCCGGAGCTGGACGGGAGCATCGAGCCCATCCCCTGCTCTGCAGTGGCCGAGATCCAGAACGGCGGGATCACCATCCAAGAGGTCGTCTCCATCCCTGACCGCATGGAGCGCATAACGTCCCGCATCAGGAACCGGATCAGGCTTCGCAGGCTCCTCAACACCGAGAAGCGAGTAGCCCTGATAATTTACAGCTACCCTCCAGGAGACGGAAATTTGGGCGGCGCTTCGTTTCTGAATGTATTTGAGAGCCTGGTCGTGCTGCTCAGGCATCTGAAGAATTCAGGTTATCAGACGACTCTTCCCGAAGGAAAGCTGAGCCGAATCTTTGAGCAGCTATCCTTCTCCAATTCCGGCATCTGGTTTGGTCCGGATAAGGCAGCAAAAAACTGCGTTCGCCTCGGAGCAAGGCAATATCGTGACTATTTCGACACTCTTCCCGATGAGATGCGCCGGGATGTAGTCGCCGCCTGGGGAGAGCCGCCGGGGAAAGTGATGGTTGCAAAAAACGATGCAAGAACAGATGCACGAACTGATGCAAAGACCGATTTGAGGAATAATGGGAAGAGCGATCTCAGGACTGATCAGTGGTGTGACTCAGGGATCAATGAGCGGATAGATTTGGGAGTTGGTGAGCGGATAGGTCAGGGAAAGAGTACGAGAAAGGGACCGGATTGCAGTGCAGAGGCGGATATCCTGATCCCGGGAATCGTTCTCGGCAACATCTTCATAGGAATTCAGCCCTGCCGACCGCCCTTGAAGGACCAGGACCTGGCAGCAGCATCCCACGATAAGACCGCTCCTTCGCACCATCAGTATATTGCTTTTTATCACTGGCTGGAAAAAATCTGGAAAGCTGATGCGTTGGTGCATGTGGGAACACACGGCCTTGCCGAGTTCACCAAAGGAAAAGAGGTGGGCATGAGCAGCCGGTGCTTCCCTGATCTCCTGATAGGTGACATGCCGCATTTTTATTATTATCACATCACCAACACCTCCGAAGCGGTTGTCGCCAAGAGAAGGCTTTATGCAACCCTCGTCGGCTACAACAATCCGCCTTACACCACATCCGATCTGTACGAGGATTATGTGGAGCTGCAAAAGCTGATCGACGAACTTGCCGAGACGAGGGTTCAGGACCCGCAGCGTTCTCCCAGGATTCTGGAGCAGATCCTCGCCCTGGCAGAGAAGCTGAACTTTTTGGAAACGGATGTCGAGAAGATTCACGATGAATTGTACCGGATGAAGAGAAGCATCATGCCCAAAGGCCTGCACATCCTGGGAGAGAGCTATTCTCAGGATGACCTGGCCGCATTCATGACTTCGATTTTGAGGTACGACCGATCCGGGATAAAGTCGCTCAACCGCATCATTGCCGAAAGTGAGGGAATCGATTATGACAAAGCCCTCAAAGATCGGTCGGCTTTTCTGCCTCAACTGGAGAAGATCGATGAGCTGTGCGCCCGTCTCTCCTCGGATTGCCTGCATAGGTCAGTGGATGAAGCCGTCAGGGATCTAGCCGCTATGGAAACAGAGGCCATTGATACAGCAGATATTGAGACAGACGCTATGGATACAGCAGCTATGGATGCGTCTATGAAATCCAAACTTTCTTTGCACCTATCCTTGCAGGATAAAGAAGAGCTGGCAGCCTCTCTTAATTTTGGATTAAAGCTGGTGCAGTGCTATTCGGACAACAGCCTTGAAATCGCAAACCTTATGCGTGGCCTGCGGGGCGGGTTTATCGAGCAGGGGGATGGAGGCGATCTGATCAGGAGCCCGGAGGTTTTGCCGTCGGGAAGGAACCTCACCCAGTTCGATCCCACCCGCGTGCCCACGCCTGCCGCCTGCGAGCGCGGGGGGGAGATCGCCCGCAACACCCTGTCGGCGTACTGGGAAAAGAATGGCGAATGGCCGGAGAGCACGGGCGTCGTGCTCTGGGGCTTTGAGACCACCAAGACGGGAGGCGAGACCATCGGCCAGATCCTTTGCTATCTCGGCTTGAAGGTCAATCGGGGCAAAGGAACCTGGGCCCCGCAGCTTGAGCCGATACCTCTGCAGGAGCTGGGCCGTCCCAGAATCGACTGCCTGGTAAATATCTGCGGCTTTTTCCGGGACATGTTTCCCAACATCATGGAGTTTCTGGACCAGGCTTCCCATCTGGCGGCAAGTCTGGATGAGCCGCCGCACATGAACTATGTACGAAAGCACTCACTGGAAAATCTCTCTCACCTCAAGGAGACAGGCTTGGACGAAAAGACTGCCGCAAGAATTGCCGACGGGAGGATCTTCGGCCCTCGGGCGGGTGAGTACGGAACAAGGCTTCTCCCAATCGTGGAAGACTCTATTTGGAAGACGGAAGAGGAGCTTTCCGAGGTGTTCATCCGGTCGGTTGGCCACGTTTACGCCAGAGATCTGCACGGCTTCCAGGCGGAGGCCGTCTATCGGGAGAATCTGGCCAGGGTCAGGCTCGTGTCCCAGGTGAGAGACACCCACGACCATGAGATCATCGACCTCGATCACTACTTCGAATACTTCGGGGGACTATCCAATGCCGTGAGGAGCGCCGGAGGCGACCGGCCCCAGATGCTCATCACCGACACCACGGGCGAGGCCATCCGAACCGAAGATTTGCAGGATTCGGTGAACCGGGGCATCAGGACACGCCTCCTCAATCCCAAGTGGATCGATGCCATGTTGCAGCACGACTACCACGGTGGCCAGCAAATTGCAAAGCGAGTGGAAAACGCCCTGGGGTTGGCGGCGACGACGCACAGCATCGCCGACTGGGTCTGGTCGGGAATAGCCGAGCGCTACATCTTCGATGAGCAGGTGCGAGATCGGCTGGAGAAGAACAACAAGTTTGCTTGCGGAAAGATCATGGAGCGGCTGCTGGAAGCGGAGAGGAGGGGTTACTGGAATGCTTCCGAAAACGAGCTGGAGCGTATCAAGGAGGCATATCTCGATCTGGAGGGAGTGATTGAGGAGGCTGCGAAATAGAGATTGGGATGTCAAGCGGCGGCTTTGTATGATCAAGCACAGGCCTGGCAGTATCAAATACAAGCATCAAGCACAGTCTTGGCAATGATACACAGTCTGGATAGTAATAATACACAGTCTGGATAGTAATAATACACAGTCTGGATAGTGCATCACAGTCTTGGCAGTGAAACACAGGCTTGACATTATCAGGATATCTTCAGCATTTCTTTTGCCGTGGTCCGAACATATTCCCGCCGACTCAGTTTACCGGATCAAGATCCACCTCATCGGTTTTTTAAGACACAAATTATGCTACGATTAAATATCCAAAAGCTATTTAATGCTAATTGGAAATACTTTAATCTTATGAAATCCCTGTAAGAAAAATCGTCGAAATGACATGCAGCAAAAATGAATTCGCAAAAAATTGAACTGTAAGTAGAGGTTAACCAAATGGACCCAGAGGAACAAGATCTGGTTTCAAGAGATGAAGCGCCCATCCTTGAGACCATGAGAAGCATCTACAGCGCCGTGCCCATGCACCACCTGGGAGCAATTCATGGCAAGATCGCCGGAGCCATGATCGTCGCCAATGCGATCGTGGATAGTCTGCCGCTCATTCACGGGCCGGTAGGATGCGCCTTTCAGCGAAAGCTCAATCCCTTCACTCTCTCCTCCACCTTCTATGACAGCCCGTGCACCAATCTGAACAACGTGGACGTGGTCTACGGTGCCGAGGAAAAGCTGGGCAAGGCGATTGTCGAGGCATACGAGAGGTATTCACCCAGGCTGATAATTGTGATCACCACCTGCACCACGGACCTGATAGGAGACGACATCAATGCAGTCGTGCAAAAGGCAAAGGAGAAGGTCGGCTGCGGCGTCATTTACTCCACAGGCGATTTTGTGGGCAAATCAAGGCCGGTGGGCATCCAGGACTCGCTATATGCCCTAGCCGATCAGATGATCTGCCGGGAGGATGTGGACAGGAATGAGGGTTCCGTCAATCTGATCAACTCTCCCACTCAGCGTAACGCCCTCAAGTGCCGGGAGATGGCCTCGCTTCTTCTTCAGATGGGCATCAAGATCAACAAAATCTGCTTCGACCAGACCACCACCAGGGATATGATGGACCTGGCTGCGGCGGACCTCAACATCACCGGCTACCGCATGTCCTGGGCCGAGCTGATGAAGAAGAAGATGAACGTGGAATACTGCAAAATCACGGGCTGGGACAGGTACAACAAGAAGAAGGACCCGGAGATGATCAGCCCCTATGGAATCGCCGGAAGCTGCCGCGTCCTGGAAGAGATCGCCAGGATCATGGGTCGTGAGGGCGAGGCGGATTCGGTCATAAAGAAAAACCGTGCAGCCGCAGAATCCAGGCTTGAAACTCTCTCCAGGGAGCTGAAAGGAGTGAGAGTTGCAGTCCCCGTCGGCTTCAGCCTCAATCTGCTCAAAGATATCGGCGTTGATGTCGCAGCTCTCATCTACAGGACCCAGACGCTCACTCACGGCGTGACGGACAGAGCCATCCAGGAGATCGAGAGAGCAAATCTAAAACTGGCGGAGATTTACGGTTTCCATCCCCAGCTCCTGGTCAATCCCACGCCGGAGGAAGAGCTGGAGACATTCCGAAATCGGCAAATAGATCTGGTCATGGCTCCGGCAAAGATCGCTCACTTCTACAACAAAGAGGGCATCCGAACCGTTGATGTGAATGATTTTTCCCAGACGAAATTGAACGTCGGCTTCCTGCCTTCCATCGACCTGTGCATTGTCTTCCGGGAGGCTATGGGAAGGGTGAGAGTGCGCTCGCCTCTCCTTGATTTGATGGAATTCGATAGCGGAATCAACAATCTCTCGCCCCATTGGGCCAGAGTTGCGTTGTCGTTCCATCATCTGCGTTCCAGAAAATTCAAGCAAGGCTCCTACTACCATTTCCAGGGACTTGCGGGGGTGGCACTCAATGAGCATAATATATGATCCGCTTCACGATTGCAAAATGGTTGGAGCCCTCCGGGCGATGCACGGCATAAGCGACTGCATGGTTATCATTCACGGCAGGAACGGGTGCCATTGCGGCGCTCTCTTGTTGCAGACTTTGGGCTCGGAGCAAAACAGTGTGCGAGTCCTCACCAGCGGTCTGAAGGCCAGCGACGAGGTCTACAGCGGCGAGGAGCGGCTGGCCTCAGCCATCCGCCTGGCAGATCAGACCTTCCGACCGAAGGCCGTTTCCGTATTGAACTGCAGCGCACCCGTCATCATGGGCGAGGACGTCGAGGGTTTGGAGATGCTTTTGGAGGGCGAGATCGGGGCAGAGCTGATAGCTATGGATGTCGGTGGACCCGAGGGCCCGGCATGGCTCGGCTACGAGGAGGCTCTCTCCAGGCTCGTTCCCAGAATGCAGGCATCGGAAGACGAGCCTCGCCAGGGAATCAACCTCCTGGGCTTCAAAGCCGACGACTTTTGCAGCCGCTCAGACCTATCCGAGATGAGGAGAATGCTTCAAGATCAGAATCTTTCCGTAAACTCCATCCTCTGCGGCTCATCCTACGAAGAGATGCAAAGGGCACCTCAGGCAGAGCTGAATGTGCTGCTGGGCGGAGACGGCCTGGAATGTGCCAAGGCCATGCAAGAGGAGTTCGGCACGCCTTACATATCCGTGCCCTATCCTTACGGCCTCAAGAAGAGCATAAAATTCATCGAACTGATCGCAGGCGCTCTGGAAAAAGAGGTGGACTCACAGGTGCTGGTGCGGGAGAAGGAGAGGATAAAGCGGACCGTAGAGAATGCCCACATGTTCATTCAGGGGATCTACTCGACACCAGTGGCCGTAGTTGGGGAGAGCGGAAGAGCTTTTGACCTGGCCGAGTTTCTCAGCGATGAGCTGGGAATGGATGTGAAACTGCTGGCCATATCATCCTGTAACTTCGCCACGCAAGAGAAAATTAACACAGTCGATCCCCACTATCAGACGCTGATGATCGAGCCGGATCGCTGGGAGATGAACCAGGCCCTGAAAGCGGCCAGGGTCAGCCTGATATTCGGCTCTACATTCGAGAAGAGGATCGCATCGAAGCTTCAGGCATCGCTTGTGAGGGTGTCCTATCCGGTTCTCGACCACATATCGCTATCCGGTCTGCCGTTTGCCGGATTTTCCGGAATTGCGCCCATCTGCGAGAGCATCATCAACTCAATTCTTAATCGGAATAAAGAAGAGGTAAGTGCATGAAAGGTCCATTGGCAAAAGAGCCTTTACAAATTGCGTTTTATGGAAAGGGGGGCATTGGAAAGTCCACCGTCTCCTCCAATGTAGCTGCTGCTCTGGCAGAGATGGGAAAGAAGGTCATGCAGGTGGGCTGCGATCCCAAAGCGGACTGCACCAGGAACCTGAGGGGCGACCGAGATATTCCCACGATACTGGATGTGATGAGAGAAAAGGGTGGAGACAAGCTCGAATTAACCGAGATGGGCAAGGGCAAGAGCATAGATTTGGATGAAGTTGTCTTCTCCGGCTTCAAGGGAGTTTTGTGCGTGGAGGCGGGAGGGCCGGAGCCTGCCGTGGGCTGCGCCGGTAGGGGAATAAAGGTAGCAGTGGAGCTGCTCAGGCGTCTTGGCGTCTACAAGAGCGGCCTTGATGTGGTCATCTACGATGTCCTGGGAGACGTCGTTTGCGGCGGCTTCGGCATGCCTCTGCGCCAGGGGCTGGCGGATGATGTCTTCGTGGTGACTTCCGCCGATTATCTGGCAATCTATGCCGCCAACAATATCTGCAAAGGCATACAGCGCCACGCAGGGCGGGGCGGTTCCGCGCTGGGCGGCATCATCTACAATGTTCGCGGATCTCTGGACAACCTTGAGCTGGTGGAGGAGTTTGCTTCAAGCATCGGCTCCAGGGTCACAGGATCGATCCCCAGCGATCCCATCATCACGGAGAGCGAGCTTTATGGCCAGACGGTGATCGAATACGCACCCAATTCCCAGGCGGCAGAGCGGTTCAGAATTCTGGCCCGGTCGATCCTGGAGAGCGGAGAGACCGTGGTTCCCAAGCCCCTTTCCAGGGAGAACCTTGCCGTAATGGCACAGAAGATTCGAGAGGAGACCCGAAGAAAGGCCGGGATACCGGTAGTTGCATGAGCCTTAAATTATACCAAAGCTGCATATGCTGCACACATAAGCGGGCAGATAGCGAGATCTATCTGTCCTGTCGATCCGATATCGCATCTGGTGCTTGTTTCCAGGAAGAAGAGCATTATTTTTTTAGAGATATTTGACAATGCCGGACTGGTGATGATTTGACGATGCTCGCTATCCTCCTGGAAGCGCTGGAATCGACCGTTTCCACTATGGCGACCGTATTCGTATTGCTCTTTTTAACGGGCATATTGACGGAGATGGGCCTATTTCACCGCGTTTCATTCATTGCCAGACCTCTGGCCTCAGTATCGCGCCTGCCTGCGGTCTCGGCATCCACATTTGTGGTCAGCCTGGGCTCGCTCCTGGCCGCCAACACCATGACCGCCCGGCTGAAAGCGGACGGGCATCTGACGGAGCGGCAGGCCTTCCTCAGCGCTCTGATGAACACCGTTCCCGTCTATTTCCGGGAGCTTTTCACATATCAACTGGCCTTTGTGATTCCTGTTTTGGGCGTTTTTGTGGGCGGGATGTATGCGATCATATTCTCCTTCACCGGGATCGCAAAGCTGTTCATTGTCATGATTCTTGGCAGAAGATATCTGGTGGCGGACTCAATTTCGCTGGATGCTGCGTTTCGGTCTCTGCCGAAAAAGGGACTCTTGCAGGCCGTCAAAGGCTCTTTGAAGGGTGAGATGCCCATATTTCTTCGAATGGCCGGCATCTTCTTCATAATGACCTTCTCCATCCTCTATCTGAACGAAACCGGCATTCTAGCATCTCTGGATGTGATCCCTCTGGCCCATTTCTTCCAGGTTCCACCGGAGACCATAATCCCGTTGACGGTATATGTGGCCAATCCCAAGGCGGGCATGTCTCTGCTGGGCCCCATGATCCAGAACGGCAGCCTTTCCGAGGTGAAAGCCCTCATCGTCCTGATGCTGGGCAGCATGTTCATGCTTCCCTTCATTGCCATAAGGTCGCAGGTACCCACTTATTCCTCTGTGTTCGGGATGCGCATGGGTGTTTCACTGGTGGCGATCTCGACCATCATCAGCATCACGGTGAGGCTGACTGCATTGTGCGTGCTTATGATGATGACTTGAGTTCAACAGTCTTGATTTCTTGAATACCGAACAATTTTGACAATCTCAAAAGAGATCTTGCAGGCACGGCTTCATGCCTTCATAGCACGAAATGTCTAAGTAGTATGATTATAGCACAAATCATGCACCAATAACAAGTCATTAATTGGCTAAACACAAATTATACGTAGTAAGAGATGATCTATCCATCCTTGAATGGCAGGAAGCTTGAGGTCCGCCTGAGGCCGGTTTTCCTTGGCTGCAACTGATGGCTGATTTTGGTGCCGGAAGATGAGATCCATGAATAGAAAACGATGTGCTTTAATGGCAATGGTCTTATGCGTGTCTCTAGTTGTTTTCCCGGCTTTTGCCGAGAGCTTCACGCTCAAGATCTACGGAAATGCTAACCTTGACAGCATAATAGACGAGAAGGATATCGATTACATCAATGAAATCATAAAGGGCGGCCAATTACGGACGGCGTTCTCCGATGTCAATGGAGACGGAAAGGTCGATGAGCAAGATATCAAGCTGGTCGAAAGGATCATCAGCGGAACAGAGGAGAACCTGACTCTCATCGATTCGGCCAATAGAACGGTCACTGTGAAGTACCCCATAAAGAGCCTGGTCTCTCTGAATCAGCATTCTGCCGAATGCATAAAGATCCTGGGAGAGGAAGGAAAAATCATTGGCGTCGAACAGTATGTAGCGGACAAAAAGGACTTCTTCCCCGATCTATCCAAACTGCCAGTTGTCAAATCGGGATCAAATTGTGACTTTGAGAAGATCCTATCCATGAAACCGGATGTGGCCATTGCCTATGGGTGGAATGGAGCTTCATTCGTTGCCATAGAATATGCAAAGAGCCTCGAGCCTCATGTGACCGTTATCGGACTCAACCTGTACCAGCCCAAAAATATTTCTCAGGAAATGGCGCAGCTGGGATATCTTATGGGAAAACCAAAGGAAGCCTACGATTTCATCAGCTTTTATGAAACTTACCTGAAAAAAATAGCGGAACGGGTAAGTGAGATTCCGGACGAGAAGAAGGTCAGGGTCTACTTGGAGCAAAACAAGGATTTTGCCGCTGCCAGCAATGGGTCAGCTCTAAACGATATGTGCTTTATCGCTGGTGGAAATAATATCGGCCTCGGTCTTGCCGGATCTTCTCCCACGGTAGATCCGGAATGGGTGATAAAGGAAAATCCTGAAGTGATCGTAAAGACCGCGAATCATGGAAATAAATACATGGGATACGAAAAAGACAATGCGACAGACGCGAAAGAGCTGAGGGCGTCCATCATAAACCGAACCGGATGGCAGAACATAAAAGCGGTGAAGGACGATAGAGTATTCATGCTGTCGGATAGCAATGCCGGAAAGCCTTCCTTCTTCATCGGAGTTGCCTATCTCGCCAAATTCTTCTACCCGGAGCAGTTCAAGGATTTGGACCCGGAAGGGATTCATCAGGAGTACTTGACGCGATTCCAGAGACTTGACTATGATTTAAAAGAGCGTGGCGTATTTGCCTATCCCAGGCCCGCTTGAATCCTCCAAAAAGAAATCCTGCACATAGCGATTAAGTCGAAGGCTGCGTGAAGAAATATATAGCGGGAAAATGGGAAAATTCCGCTAATTTTTTTTAAAAAATCGAAAAAAAGTTATTCTGTTCTTTCAGTCTAACTCCGGAACAAAGAACACTCCATGTTTATCCAGATCCAAATCCATTCCCTGGAAGCGGGTTATGTATTCCTGGTGGATTTCCCTGGGATCAAGATCCTCGAAGAGGTCCGGATAGAAGACTTTTGCCAGATATGAGACCCCAACGAAGAAATGAGAGCCGCCGTAGATCTCATTGGAGATAATATAAACCTGGTCGTTCTTGACGGCAGTGAGATTTGACCATCCGGATCTGTTCATCATGCGCTCCCTGACTGCCTCCATGCTGCTTGGATCGTCCACCGAGTATCCGTTTGCGATGCTTGAATTGGAATGCCCGACCAGCTTTATTGCAATCTCGGGATCTTTTACCAATACCGCTTCCGGATCAACTACCGGATACTGCGCGCCGAGGTTTGCGAAGATATTGTCCCCACCAGCCATGGCGATCTTCTGATGGTAGCCCGAGCCTTTTGCGCAGGAATTATAATCGTTCGAGCTCTCCAGATAAACCCTGGGCTGCTCATCACTCTTCACCTTCTTCAGGGTCGAATTGATCTTGCCGATCAGGTCTTTGTAGAATTTAAGATACTCCTCAGCTTCATTCTCTTTCTCCATGATCGCTCCCAGCTTCTCCACATCGCTGATATGGTATTCCGGCTTATAGCAATCGAAGTGAAGCACAACGATGCCGGGATCGATCTTCTCAATCGCCTTTTGGAGTGTTTCGCATTCGGTGGTCTGATATGTATTGTACAGGATCGCCGCATCCGGGTGAAGGGCCAAAGTAGCTTCAAGATCGGGGGCCGTGGTAGACCCAATTCCGGGAAGCTTGGAAAGCTCCAGGAAAAAATCGGCCTGCTCCTTCTGGGCCTGCGGGCTGATGCCGACAATCTTATCCCCTGATTTCAGTGTGCGCAAGACCTCAACAGCCTGGGCATGGAAGCAGGCAATTCGCTTCAACGGCGAATAGAGAGTGATATTCTGGCCGTTGCCATCAACGACTTCTCTCGGATAATAATCATGAATATGCTCGATCTCCGCAAGCTGGGACGAATTCATTTCTCCTTTCAGGCTCGCCTGTTTGGCCGCTTCAAGCTCCTGGTCCGATACGATCCTGTCTCCATCCAGGTCTCCGGGGACTGCCGCACAGCAGGGCGATAAAAATACTCCCAAGATCGCCAGCATCACCAGTTCCTTTACGTGTTTTCTCATATTTCCTCCACATGCAGTGTTATTTCATGATGTCACAGATCGAAAAAAAATAAAAAACCATCAAGCAGTCTGGCTTTATCGCCGTCATCGGCCAGAAATATCCTGAGGGTAGATGTACACTCCTTGATAGGGTATCTTCTGGAAACGCTGCAAATATTCTTCCTGGAGCATCTTCGGGTCAAGCTCCCGGAAGAGATCGGGATGAAGGATCTTTGCCATGTAGCCGAGACCCACGAAGAACCTCGGAGTATCGAGAATCTCCCAGGCAGACAGCACATACACGTTCCTGTCTTGAATTGCTGCTACATTGGTCAGAGCCGTTCTGTTCATGATCTCATTGTAGGTGGCAGCCATCTTTGCAGGATCTTCTGAGGCGTAACCGCCATCTGTTTTGGCGCTCATGTGAATGAAAAACTGCGGATTCTGCTTCGTCACCCACTCCTCATCCAATGTGGGATATTTTGTGTTATACTTGCCCCCCAGATCTGCAACTATGTTCTTTCCGCCGGCCATGGTGCAGACTATGTCAAACGACATTCCTTTGGAAAAGCTCTTGTACTTCTCAGTGGACCACTCCATGAAGACGGTGGGCTTATCCGCATCCTTCATGCCTGAAACCTTCCTGCTAACCTGCGAGACGGCTTGGTCATAAAAGTCCATGAGCTGCAGAGATTCATTTCGCCTGTCGAAGATATATCCAAGGGTGTATACCTCCCGGTCGATCTTGTCGGGATCATCGCATTCGAAGCGCAAGATGGGAATTGTGGATGGAATTTTATCCTCTAATTTTTCTTTAGATGGATATTCCATATAGCAGATGACGGCATCGGGATTGAGCTTGAGGATCGCTTCCACGTCGGGATCGTTCCACTTCCCGACCGTCGGAAGATCGCTCAATGCTCCAAAGAATTCTCTATTATCCATAACCCTGGACTCTGCTCCTACCAGGGATGCATCTGCCTCAATGGACCTGAGAATCTCCACGGCATCATCGCTCAGAGCAACAACTCTTTTCAGCGGCTTTTTTATGGTGACAATGTCTCCCTTGCTGTCCATTATGGTAAGATTCTTTTCCGCTCCTTTTATGATCAGTTCGATCTGCACGATATCGAACTGATCTATTTTGCCGTCGTAATTGGCGTCACTGAGGTTGGTGGGCGAATTTGCACCTTTAATAATTCCATCAACGAAAACGGCATCTTTTTCGTCTATGACATTATCCATATTGGCGTTTCCGAATATCTCCAGGGTGAAGTTCCCGGATGCATCATTTCTCTTCAGATCCTCAGCCGAAGCGCTCCATGCCGGGACGTTCACTGCCAGGATCAAAAAAATGATCGGCACGATTCTAAAACCTGCAATCATATTACCTCTAAATTGTCTATGTATTTTATCATATTTTATGGTATATTCATATGATAAATTCAGATATTTTGTAGCACAATATAGCCTTTTCGGGTGGTTTGATTTGCATACAATATTATAAAATAAAATCAATAGTTCGCCGATAGTGATCGAGCGGATTTCGGGGTGTTTAGACATCTCTTCCATTTTTCAAAATATCAGCGCCAAAATGACAAATGCACAAAATGACAAATGCACAAAATGACAAATGCACAAAACGACAAATGCACAATATTCTCACTCTGGCTAACAAATTTACAATTTAGTTTTAAGCATTAAATTAAAATAGGCAATCAAATCATATCATTATCAATTTAAGTATGAAAAAGGATGATGAAACATGAGTGCAGTAAACCTTGCTAGGGCGGTCCTGGGGATCGTTTTGCTGTGTTCGGCACCCGTCGCAGCAGACTTCACGCTGGACATTTTCGGCAACGCCAACATGGATGATGCCATAAATGCAGACGACGTAGTCTTCGTTCAAGGAATAATCAATGGAACAAACAAGGAGACAGAACTCAGCGATGCCAACTATGACGGCAAGATCGATCAGAAGGATGTGGCCCAGATCGATGAGATCATGCGGGGTGTGGAGAAGAATCTCACCATAATCCAGTACCTCAAGCCCTCCACGGCTCCGGAGGTCGCAAGAACGCCGGTAAAGATCAACCTGCCCATAAAGAGCATCGCTGCTCTGAGCGGAACCTACGGACCGGAGATGCTCTGCGTTCTGGGTGTGAAGGACAAGATCATCGCCGTTACCGATTCCGCCAAGACGCGCGGCGAGATGTGGGACATGATCAAAGATAAGCCGGTGGTCGGATCTACCTTCGAGTGGGATATGGAAAAGATCCTGCAACTCAAACCCGATGTGGTTTTGGCCTATGCGTCCTACGATTTCTCAGAACAGAGGAAGACCCTGGAAGATGCAGGGATCACGCTTGTTCAGATGAATTTCCACAAGCCCGAGACCTACGAAGGCGAAGTGAGGAGTTTAGGATGGCTGCTGGATAGGAAGGAGAGGGTCGAAGAGCTGATAGACTTCGAGAATGAGCACCTTTCTTTGATCGAAGAAAGGGTTAAGGGCCTCAAAGACAGCGAGAAGCCGCGCGTTTATGCAGAGAGCTACAAGGATCTGCAGTACGGCGCTACCGGCTCCGTCAGCGCCGCCATAGATCCCTGCGGCGGAATCAACATCTTTGCGGATCTGAACGGCACAAAAGACATAGATTCGGAAAAAGTCATCAGCGAGAATCCGCAGGTAATCCTCAAGATGACCTTCAATACCTACATCCCGGCCAGCGGATACGATGCAAAGAACACAACCCAGATGGAGGCCAAGATCAAGGACATCGAAAACCGCACCGGCTGGAGCAACATGGATGCGGTAAAAGATGGACGGGTCTACATCATCTCCAGCGACGCCTCATCAATCCACCCAAGCATCTTCAACTCCTATGTTGCGAAGTGGCTGCACCCCGATCTCTTCAAGGATGTGGACCCGGTAGCCGTTCACAGTGAGTGGCTGCAAAAGTTCCTGGGAATCGAATTTAAGGGCGTATACGGCTATCCATTGCTGAAATGATGCGCAGCGGTCGAAAGTAAGCCGCTAACAAATATGGCATGTATAATCATTGATTGTGAAATTAGGTGATTATTGGATCGGATTTGGATGGACATGAATGATCATGGATGGTCATTGAATGGGCATTGGATGAGCATTCTAGGGCAATAAGCTTCGGGAGGCTCTTTTGCCTCCGCCTTTTATGATTTTTTTCGCTTCATCTTATGCTCTTTTTCCACGGCGTCTTTGTGCCTTTCTGCCTTCATATCTCATGTTTTCTTTGCCTTCCATCTTATATTTTTTCGCCTTCGTATCTTATGTTTTCCTTGTTTCGCATCTCCTGCTACTATTCCTTCGCACCTTATCTTTACCATCCGGCAACCGGATGATAGCATCAAATAGCAAAAACATTTTTAGCAAGGATAATAGTTCAGACAATGAGGTAGAAAATGGATCAAAACTGGTGCATAGAAAGACTGGCCGCCGAAAAGAGCGTTCAAACCGATTACTATGATGCCGCCGCGGCCATGAACCGTCCGCGGCGTTTCCCCAGTCCCGTCAACGATCCCGACTGGCTGGAGCAGGCGTCTTCCTGGTTTGTGGAAGGAAGAGTCTGTCTGGAGATAGGACCCGGCAGAGGTGAGTTCGCCAGGGCGGCTATCCGCAGGCAAGGATTGATGCAGAGGTACTACATCGTCGATATGTCCCGTGTGATGCTGGACAAGGTGATGTCAAGCCTTGGAGACCGTGGCGGCGTGGAGGTGAATCCGATCTGCTCCGATATTGATCAAGACCCGCTTCCGGCGATCCCAGATCAATCCGTTGATCGGGCCATCATGATCAATGTCTTTCAGGATCTGCAACCTTTGAAGGCCCTGCGCCATCTGCGAAGGATCATCTCGCCAGACGGCCTCTTGCGGGCCAACATGTCGGATCGAGAGGTCCGGGACAGCCTGAGAATTGATGATGAATTCTTCGACCGGGAGACCGGCAGCTTTTACATGACCAGGCCGCCCCTGGAAGAGAGACAACAGGATGTCTCGCCTCTGGGATTTGTGAACATGAACGGCAACAAGGTCCCGTTTTACCGGATACTGAAGTCCTACTACCGGGACCAGCTACATGAGATCTTCCAGAAGTGCGGCTTTGAGATTATCCGGGAGACGCCCATGATCTTGCCTAAGAAGGTCTGGATGGACTCGGTAGAGGGCAGGCATAAGGACCACATCAACGAGAAGAAGCGAGAGCTGATCGAGAAATTCGGCGGATATCCGGGAAAGCTGGATGTGATTGCCAGGCCGGTGTAGAGAAAGCACTTGATCTTACTCGGGCAAAGATAAATGAAATGGATGAAGATGAAGAAATAAAAGAGGATGATCGCAATGGAGGATGATAACGATATATGTGGATTAGAAGAATAAATAGTACTATTAATATCAAATAAAAAAATTTAAAGGAAAAAATCGGAGGCGATCGAAAGATTACTTGGGCTCGGGATAGGCCCAGGTGCCGTCGATCTCCAGTCCGAAGAACTTCTTGAGATATTCCTTGTTCATGTCCGATGGTGAGAGGTCAGCGAACAGATCCGGATGCAGCCACTTGGCGATGTATGCGTGGCCGATAACCCATCTCGGACCGGATGTGAGGTCTCTGTCAATCAGGTAGACATTGTCGTTCTTGACGGCGTTGATGGATTTGAATCCGGATACGTTTCTCTCCTCCACAAGCTTTGCATGAAGCTCGCTCAGATCCTTCTCAGTCTTTTCCGGTCCGCTTCCCGAACCCTTCATCAGATCAAGGATGATAAAGTCCGGATTATTGGAGATCAGCCATTCGGGCTCAACCTCAACCGAGGCACCGGGCAGCTCCGAGGCGATATTCTTGCCGCCGCATCCTTCCGCAACCCTGCCGCTGGTCTGGGAAGTGTAGGCCGTCCATTTCTTCTGATCCGAGTTTGATTCATAATAGAATGCAGGGATCTTGTCCACAGACAGTCCTTCCGTGCGATTCTCGACGGCATCGTCATACTGGTTTATCCAGTTCACCAGCATATCGACCTCAGATCTCTTGCCGAGAGCCAGTCCCATCATCTCCAGCTCCGGGATCATCGTATCTCTGGCCGTGCATCCCACGACTACTACGGAGATGTTCTGGAGCTTGTCCTGGACATCCTGGGCGAGAGTCGATTTGCTGAGGGGCAACAAAACGAGATCCGGTTCCAGCATCAGTATCTGCTCGTAATTGATGTCGCCGGCATGAACGGCAACCTCGGGTCGATCGGCCAAACCAAACTCCGGCATGCGCTCATGGAAGGTCTTGTCCACGGCGACGATCATGTCTTTGGTCCCGATGGAGAGCAGTGCCTCTGTCGTGCGGTAGTCAGTGGAGACGAATTTATCGACCGGCAGGCTTATTGTTACTACTCTCCCGGCAGAATCGTTGATGTTTATCGATTTTGCCTTGTCGTTGATGATGTCTTCAACCTGGGCTTTGTCCTTTGCATCCACCGTCCCGTCCGAATTGGCGTCGGCGTATTCGGTGCTCTTCTCTTTGCCGCTGATGATATCCTGCAAAAATGTCAGATCGTTCTCGTCGATTCTCATGTCCATATTCGCATTGCCGAAGACCTTGAGCGTATCACTCCCCAGCGTAGGGGAGATCGCCAAAGTACAGATGCACAGTATTAGTGCCACTTTATACCATCTATTCATAATTGAAGCCACCTTTATACCATCTTTTTATTTCTGATATGGCTTTAAAACTCTAAATTTTGGTTTTTGTTTCAGATAAGATATTACTACTTAAATCTTTCATATTAAAAATTTGCATGATACATAACGATTTAGTACATGACTATGTTCAGTCTAATTATAATTCTAAATAGACTATTAATTATAAAAACTGAAAGGATAAACACATCAAAAAGAAAAAGGGAGAGATGTGCCATCCCCGATTATCATTTATCCGATTCCGAGACGCATTTTAGGACAAGCTTGAGAAATAATCTTGAGGGCTGAATTTGAGGCCTAACCTTAAGGATATGCCCATAGCCCGGAGTATGGTATCTTGAGCCAGTCTTCGAAATATTCCTTATGAAGCTCGATCGGGTCCAGATCCCCGAATAGATCCGGATAAAAGCGTTTGGCCAAATAGGCGGCTCCAATTGAATCCTGGCCTCCTGATGCCGTTCCGTAGTAGCCCAAAATATAAACGCGCCCCTCTTTGGCGGCACTGGTCCTGCTGAGCACATCGGTTTCCAGCGCAGTTTTCAGGGTCTCTGCAGCTACCGTCTTATTGGTAACGGCGTATCCCAGTCCTTCCTTAACATAGTAAGAGGCAAGGACAATGGAGTCGGGGTTCTGTTTTAAGAGCCATTCGCCGTCCACTTTGCTGCCGGTGGGAATCCCGTCTGCAACGTTTTCGGCTCCGGCTTTATCGATGATCTGGTGCTGTCCGATCAAGCTTGGCGAGATCTCCTTATCGCCCTTTAGAATGGACGAAAGGGTAGCTGAGAACACCTTCTGCCTTTTGTCCTCGCCCAGATTCCCGGTTCGCTCCGCGATCATGTCCAGCGTCTCTTGCTTCCAATCCAGGAATGCCTTTGCTCTCTCGGATTTTCCTGCCATATATCCAAGCAGCATCAGCTCGGAATCGTAATCGGCTTTATTGAGGGCGAGCCCGATCACCTTCACGCCCATAGGCTCGACATTGGGCAGCACCGGATCGATGTAGCTTCCCGGCGTCATGATCATAATCTCGGGCTTGACCTCGGCTATGGCCTCATAATTTGGCTCATAGATCGTTCCGATGTCGGTCTTGCTGACCGGCCGCGGATACAGATCCGGATCATTACTCCAGATTATATCGCTGTTAGTAATATTATTATTGCTATGAATAACAATAAATATCTTTCCGAGAGCTAAACGAATATAAAATTTGACTATTTATTCAGAGATTTTAGGATTCTTGTAGGGCGAATCATTCCCGGTAATCTTGTTCATCGAATGCATGTTTATCAAATGCAACCGCATGAGTTGAATTCAGAAGGAATAGATGCCAAAGCGAGGTTTAAATTGCCCATATGTATCAAATTCATTCTGCATTTTTCGATGCTGCCGGCGGTGGGTGGCAGTGGGATTTCCGAAACGGTTATATCTTTCAAGATAATGAAGAGAATTATCTTACTAAATCAGATAATTGATGAAAAATTTATTCAACAGGTATGTAAGCTTCTGTGAAAGAACGTGATATTGGTCAAAAGCTAGAGACGAAAT
The DNA here is from genome assembly GCA_003857025.1 of Methanothrix sp. Classification (GTDB taxonomy): domain Archaea; phylum Halobacteriota; class Methanosarcinia; order Methanotrichales; family Methanotrichaceae; genus Methanothrix. The sequence continues at coordinate 9,489 of RPOO01000003.1, read as the reverse complement.
GGAGGGCAAGACATGTTGCAGTATTTAAGAGCAATTCTGGTCTCTCTTGTCTTTCTGGCAGCAGCCTCCACCGCGTGGGGTGCTGTTCCGGGAGATCAGGATGGGGACAGGATGGTATCTGGAGAAGAGCTGAAGAATGCAGAAAAGCTCCTCAAAGAGGGGAATATCACCACGGATGAGTACGCCGAGATCGAGCATATCAGCAAGAACTATCCGCGAAAAGTCGTGGATTCCCTGGACAACGAGGTTATTATCTACAAGCCCGTGAAGAGCATCATTGCACCGAACTCCAATGCGGAGGAGCTTTTGCGCTCCATTCGAGCATCGGACAGGATAATCGCAGTGAGCGATTCCACAAAGGAAGATCCGCTCTTCTTTCCGGATTTGAGCAAGCTTCCCTCGATCGGGTCCACTCGCGCTCCCGACAGCGAGAAGATGCTGGAGCTTCATCCTGATCTGATGATCCTGTCCGCCCAGTGGGACAAGACCCAGGCGGATGAACTGCAAAAGACCCTCAGCAAATCCGATCCAGATATGACGATCGCCCGGTTTGACTGCTATCGCCTGGAAAATTATGATAACGAAACCAGAAAGATCGCCTACCTTCTGGAAAAGGAAAATGAGGCCGATGATTTCTTGAAATTCTACAACGACTGCGTGAATATCGTGGTCGATAGAACATCATCGCTCTCCGGGAAGGACCGGCCGGATGTCTATCTCGGCTACGGGGAGTTCCCGCCATTCGGTGCCTACGGCAATTCGGCTGGGGCTGCCGTCAGGCTGGAGATGGCCGGGGGAAATAACGTCTTTGGCGATGAAATCGATAAGCAGTATGCTGAGATTGATCCCGAGAAGATCATAACCAAGAATCCAAAAATCATCCTTCGCCAGGTCAAGACCGGAGGCTACAGCACCACAAACACCAGTGACATAAAGCTGCACTGGGAGAAGACCCTGAACCTGACCGGATGGAACAACATCGATGCGGTAAAGAATAAAAGGGTTTACATGATGTCATCCGAGCTGCAGAACAAGAGATACTTCATCGGCCTCCTCTACACGGCTAAAGTCATACTGCCCGATCTCTTCCAGGACATGGACCCGAAGGCGCTTCATCAGGAGTACCTGACACGATTCCAGAACTTGAGCCTGGATCTGGACAAACAGGGAGTATTCGTCTATCCCGACTGGGAGGAGAGCTGAAAGCAAAAAATAATGCAAAATATTTTTTTTGTTTTTTTTTTGGCAAATCATGGCAATGTGCTCACATTATCTTTTTGGCCTGGGAAAAAAGAGGGGATTCGTTCAGGATTTGCAGTTTTACACTCGTCCAGAATTTATCCTTTCACTTTTTTGCCGCATACTCCGTCAGCTTGACCTCCGCATCCTCGTAAGGGATGACCGACGGATCACCACCGGGACGGTTAGGCCCAAAGACGGTTCCCGAGAGCGTGCCCTTGCCGGCGTTCTCCCCCAAATCCGCCGCTGCTTTCTCAAACCTTTCCGCAGCTTCATCATCGGCGCTCTTCAGGGTGATGTTGATCCCCCCCGCATCACCAGCCAAACTGACTGTGGCATTTCCCATGTATGGATAGACTCCCATAGCAGCTTTGTAGGCTTCGACGGTGTAGGTTCCGGCAGGAAGGTCATGGAATACGAAAGCTCCATTGCCGTCCGTGGTCGTGCTCAGCCTTCCAAAAGCTGCTGGAACCTCGACGGGCGCATCGGGATAGACCTGATGAATATCACCTATGTCCATGTGAGCATATTTTTTCAGCAGCTTGGCATGAACCGCCCTCGGGTCGATATCCTGGAAGAGATCGGGGTGGAACCACTTGGCGTAGTAGAGCATGGTCACCATCTCGGAGAGGCCGCTGGCCATGTTTATGTCGGTGATGTAGACTCTGCCCGTCTTGACGGCATCGATGACCTCGAATCCCGGCTGGGACATGATCTCTCGCTGCTTGGCCTTCATCTCCTCTATTGTGGGATAGGTTCCCTGGTGCTGCTCGGAGGACATGGAGTAGATCATAATTTCCGGATTCTGCTCAATGATCCATTCCGTCTCGACGTGTGGGACGGTAACTGAAAGGTCGGCTGCAATATTTCTGCCTCCCGCCTCTGCAATTCTCGTGTTGCCAGTGGAGGCTCTGTTGCCCGTCCAGTCCGTATGGCCCATAGACATGAAATAGACGCTGGGCTTTTTGGAATCGGGCAGCTTCCCGACCCGGTCCAAGATGGTCTGATAGTATCCGTCGATCCAGTCCTTCATCTCCCCAGCCTGTTCATCCTTTTGCAGCAGCTTTCCCAGATCCTCAATCATGGGAAGCAAGGCATCGATGTGCAGCACTCTGTATCTCAAAACGGGAATCCCATAATCTGTTAGCTTCTTTTCGTCGTCCTTGGGAAAGAGCGCTCCTGTTTTGGCAATTACCAGGTCCGGCTTGATTTCCAGCATTCGTTCAATGTCGGCCTCGCGCCCGGACTCGCCCACGTTCTCCTTTTCCTGCAGGCTGGAAGGGATATTACAGTCTTTTGTCACCGCAACAATTCGATCTTGCGCATCCAGCGCGCAGAGCACCTCGGCGGCTCCGGGTGAGAGACAGACGATGCGCTCAGGATTCAGGGGGACGGTAATATTGCGCCCGTCTTCATCCACAAGAACAATGCTCTGGCTGCCATCCGCATAAACCGGAATGCAGAGGATGGCCAGGATGATCAGCCAATTCAAGAATTTCATAAATTCACCATCATTCGATTGCGCTATTCTATTCTCGTCCAATTAATCAATTTAATTTGTTTTTTAGCAATGTAGCTTGTCTGCTTGGGGCATTAAATAATCTTCGGGATACTCAAGAAAAATTGACTAAGTTTAAGATAAATTAATCAAGCTAAATTTATGCCAATCAATTTGATTTATTAAGGATGATTTTCCATATGTCGCCACAAAATATATAAATTATTACGGCACAATTGAATCCAATTGTGTGGTCACGAGAAGATGCGGAGGACTTTTATGCTGGACAAGTTCATGTCTGAACACCTCTACGGGAAGAACATAGAGGTTTGCTTCGGAGGAGACGAAGAGGAGAGGCTACAGGGCAAATTAGTGGGAAAAGCGCCGACGGAGTGATCGTCCTGGAGCACAAGGGGCGCAGAGATTACTGCTTTTTCTATTTGCCTCATGCGTTTCGATTCAAAAAGCTCGGTTTAGAAAAAATATGCGATTTGTCCTGATTCTTGCCCCCAAAAAATTGCCTCCTGCTTCAGCTTGAACAACATTTAGATGTTTGGAAAAACTTAAATCAAATAAGCTTTGGCTAACTCAAAATAAATTGCCTAATCTATAAAGGAGATACTAAATGGATAAGAGATCATTCCAGAAAAACGGAGTTCGAAGACTCTTTATTACCATCTTTATTCTTGCGGCCATCAGCGGCATGGCAATTGCTGCAGACTCTGCCAGTTATCCCAGGACCATTGTGGATGATGCAGGCAGAGAGGTCACTATCAAGATGCCTGTGGAAAAGATCATTCCGCTCGATGCCGGCGCTGCGAAAACCCTCTATTTGCTCGGAGCGCAGGACAAGATAATCGTCGTGGGAGATGATGTCGTCTCAAGGAGCGGCTACCTTCCCGGCGTGAAGGATAAGCAATCGGTGGGCAAATGGCACGAGTATGATTACGAGATGATCGGAGAGCTTGCCAAAGAAGGAGAAAAGACTGTGCCAAATATCATAGTCCTCTGCACCGTTAGCGGCATGGACCCGGTCAGCGAGATCGCCCCCGCTCTGGAGGGCTTCCCGGACATCGCCGTGATAGGGCTGGACACCTACAAGATGGAAAAATGCACAGTCCCTCTCGCAGGGGTCTGCACGCGGTGCCCTCGATGCCAGGCTGGCCGCCCTGATCTTCGCCTCGTTTTGGGTTCTGGCCCAGACAAAGTGCTCCTGGCAGTCCTCCCGGCCCGTGACCAGCCCCTCGGTCTCCAGAGGTGGCCAGCGCAGACACATCCACGCTTTGAACCTTGCCGCCGAGGAGCATGATCTCCATCTTGAAGGGCCGCAGGCCGGATAAGAGCTGCTCGCCGAAAGGGTCCATGTCATAGGATACCAGCTCTGCAGCATCATCGTTTGTCATGCGCACGATCTTAAGAGCGGTTTCGGCCAGAGGCATCTCGGAATAGGGGCCGTACATGCCACCTTCCTGGTCACTGTCCACAAAAAAGACGATCATCTTTTGCCGCCGCCCTTGAACAGATCTAAAGTAGCCTGGCCCAATAGATGCGTAATAGGCGCATCCTCCTGCAGCTCCTTTTTATTCCGGTAAAAAAGGGAGCGACCGGGCGGCAAAAATACGCGATAGTGGCCGTTTTTGTCTCGCCTGATCTTAATGTCCACTTCGCTTGCCTCCTTGCTTCAGGGCCTTCTTTGGCAGGCAGCCAGCAGCCGGAGCGGCTTCTGAGAGAGCCAGCGCGTCTCCAATCCAGGTGCAGCTCCGGCAGAACCAGGCCACCGTTCCATTCGGCTTGTGGCATCTCTCCAACTGCGGCCCAGGCGTTCCACAGCGCGGGCAGGGTTCTAAAGGATTGGGCATTCAGGGCACCTCTGATCTTTTGGCCTCTTGATACATCTTTTCGATGCGGCGATACGACTTCCCGGCATTGGCAGACCGGAACACGACAGATCCGTATTTATTCCGAGCTACCAAGCCCTCTGGGTCAGAGATCTTGTTCTCAGTGCACCAGAGGCGCAGAGACTCATGATCATCTAGCTCTATCTTTGCCATTCTATAGCCACCTCACCAGATTGCTGTTTAGCTTCAATATGCGTTAGAGTTTCATATCATCCAGGTCTTCAATGAACGCTTCAAGGAGGGTTTAGGCCTAGCTGAGCACTTATGAGCTTTGATGGATCAGAATGGCTTGGATAACTGAGATGGGTGCGGAGACACTGGACAAGGTCTTTAGCATCGGAACGGTTGAAGTGGTAGCAATGATCTGACTGCGACGTTTGCAAAAAGGACAATGACGAGAAAAATTTCGGTTGTAGAATGAGGCCGAATCTCTTCCTCGTCATTTCAGGATTTGTCAATTTCTTTCATTTATCCGTTTCAGAATCTTATCACATAGGTCCGGGTAGGATTCCTTAAGAGCGTTCTCTACAAGTTCCCGTGCTTTGGTAGCCTTACGGTATTGCAGGAGTGTCATTTCCTTGCGATTTAGGAGTATTAATTGCTGGCTCTCCAAGACTGCGAGCAGTAGGGGGGAGTAGAGCGAGATCTTGGGCGACTTCAGGGCCTGGGCAACTGCCTGGTCTACTATTTCATCTGTCACGACTCCCGACTCCTGAGTCCCGTTTCTGGACCTCTTCTTATCTCCTCTACTCCGGGGTTTGGTTTCGTGAAGCTGGACATCCGAGTCTTGTGTCAGGTTACTCGACTCACGAGTCACGACTCCGGACTCCTGAAGACCGACAACCGACTCGTGTGTCGCGTCTCCCGTTTCGGGGGTAATGTTTCCTGACTCTGGGGTCGTGACTCGTGACTCTTGACTCAAGATTCGTGAGTCTTGAAGCTCGATGCCTGTTTCTTGACTCCTTTCACATGGCCCCTGAGTCATGACTCTTGACTCAGGAAGGCCGACGCCTGACTCCTGACTCGCGATGCTTGCATCCTGACGCTTGATGCCTGCTTCCTGACGCCCTACTCCTGACTCATGAGTCACGACACTCGACTCTTGCATATCTGACTCATCCTTCGTGACTCCTGTCTCGCGGATGATCTCCCCTGACTCCGGAGTCGTGACTCCAGACTCCGGGGCCTCGCCTCCTGCCTCTTGATTCTTGCCTTTAGGCCCTATTCCTTTCAGCATGAAGTCAAGCCCTTTCGACATGCGATCTCCTGGGCTCATGCCGCCACCTCATCTGCTAGATCCTTGTAGCTCAATGCCCCTGAGCAGAATGGATCATAGAGACATATCGGCTGGCCCTGGGCCGGAGCTTCGACGAGCCGAACGTTTTCAGGAATAACGACTTTGAAGACGGCATCTCCCAATAGGCCCCTTATTTTGGTGGACACCTCTTCGGTTATCTTACGTCTGTTGTCGCACATGGTAAGCAGGTATCTTCTCTTAGGCTGATAGCCAAGCTCGTCAAGCTCATCCAGCATTCTGATGAGCGTCTTCAGACCTTCCACAGCGAAGAACTCCACTTGGATAGGGACGATGACCTTATCACTTGCCACAAGTGCGTTTAGGGTCATGTTGCCCAGGGCCGGGGGAGTGTCGATGATAACGTAGTCGTATCCGTTCAGCCCCTGGACCTTCTTCTTAAGGCGTTTCTCTCTGCCCACTTTGCTCGTCAGCACCGCATCGGCCTCAACGAGGTCGTTATTTGTGGGTGCGATTTCAAGCCCATTTACTGTCGTGGGTATGATGATGTCTTCCAGCTTCGCTCTCTCCATCATGACCTCGTTCATGTTTTTGGGCAGGTTGTCTTTGTCAATGCCAAGATGTGTGGTTGAAGAGCCCTGGGGGTCGAGATCTATCAGCAGAACATGAGAACCCCGCAGGGCGAGATATGCGGCGAGATTCACGGTTGTCGTGGTCTTCCCGCACCCTCCCTTCTGGTTGGCTACCGCTATTACCTCCATAACTGTAAACTCTTCATGAATGTCTATAAGTGTTGTGCTTGACTCTGGTGTCCGGTTTCAGGATGCAAGGCTCATGATGCATGAGTCAGGAGTCAAGAGTCACGACTCAGTTATCGGTGCTTGGAATGGCCCGCTGCTTTGCGGCGTGGGTGTACTGCAGCAGATTCGCTGCAAATGTTATAATTAATATATATGATAGAAATTCATAAATGCAAGTAAGTGGTGAAAGTCGCTAAGTGTCCACAGAGGAGGGATAATTCCTGAAAATACAGTTAGTAGTGACTATAATACTTCTAATGCTCTTGGTAAAACCTGCATTATCCGAGAAAGGTTATGTTGATTTCGTAGACCTTGGCGACTTGCTCAGCGAAAACAGTCATAATATTAGGGGCTGGGGCGATTTGCCACAATTCGATCCTCTTACATCTATTGAGGGCGATAAATCTAAGCATTATATGATTATAGGTGGAGATTGCTCCGTAGATATGCATATCCAGGAATTCAATGTTCCATATATGTTAGTCTTTGAAGCCGAAGATGGGAATTGCGATGATAGTTTTGAAGTCTGGATCAATAATAGAAAAATATATTATTTTACCGGGAAGAATAAAGGTACGGGTAAAGTTGAATCACGGCGACATGAAGTAGGCTTTCCAGCATATTACTTTGATTGTCAAGACTTAACCGTTACATTTAGGAATACGGCAACGGATAATTGCGGAAAAGCAGCCGTGTATAATGTAGGCCTATTAAAAAAGGGATTGATGAGTTCTATGATTCATCCTTCTGAGGTCTTTTCCCCTGTTGATGGCAATATAAGGGTCATTCGCCCTTCGAATTACGAACAAAAGTGCTCTGATGGGAATTTTTATTGTCTTAATTCAGCATGCTTAGAAGACGAACAATGTGCTAAATGCCAAAACGTAGAAAATTGTGAGGATGTCTGGAGGTTTGTCCAGTACGTTGACAGAAATGGGCCGATTGGTCATATGGAAGATGGTGGCATACGAAGAGCAGATGATACCTATGCGTGGGATGCAAATCTCAAATCAGATGAGAATGGTGTGCCAGTCAAGCCCTGCTATCCAGGCATTGTAATCGAGGCGGGAGGTAATTACGGAGAAGTGCTCCTAGAGCATAACTACCAAGGAAGTGTCTGGTATAGTATGTATCTTCATATGGCCAATATTCAGGTGTTAAAAGGCGATCGTGTCGGATTAGATGATGTTTTAGGAGATGTATCTGATAAATCTCCTTCATCGATCGCAACTCATTTGCATTTTGCTATATATATTGGCTCAAATGTTATGAGCGGGCTGAAGTCATTTGACGCCGATATTATCGAGAGAAAAACAAGATCTACGGAGGAAAGCGTACGCACAACAACCTTGTTGGCGGTTTCTACAGAATTGGATCAAAACGCTGACAGAAGCGACATCGAGCAGAAAGCCCAAAAAAATATCGATAATGTATTAGATAAAACCAAAAAAAGCATAGACTCATACGGCTCTTCTTTTACATCATATGACGGGCATTCAGGACAAAGTGCTGCAAAAGATTTTGGTTTTAGTTACGAAATAACTGGGGCTAAATTTTGCACGAATAAGGCAGAAGCCTCCAGATATATGGCCTCGAAAGGCATTCAGGAAGTCGAGCAACAGGGAACTCTTAGCGTGATTGATACACTGGGACTTGAAGAATCTGGATTCTGTATAGTTACAATTGACTGCACTTATACAGTTTTCGGCACAGTGATGGTCATGACTTATCCAATTATATGCAATGAATTAGGAGATCCCTACTGGGAAAGCTGGCAACTTTATGGGAAGTTAGGTCAGTTTATGAGTGAAATCGGATCACAGCAAGTCTAAATGTTATCTGCTTCGCTTCCAACAAAGATCATCGTATCAACAAAGAAACGATCAGAAAAAACCATAAATCGAGTCTGCGGTGGGCGCGTCGATCGACAGCGCCCTTTGCACAGGGACTAATCACCTAAGTTGCGGGCCTGATCCAGCGCTCAAGCACATCACCTCGATGTGTGGCCTACGCTCGAATCCGGCCGACTCTGGTGCCTCGTATGCAAGGTGTCATAGTTCCCTGAGTCCGGAGTCATGACTCGGGAGTCTGGCCAGGAGTGGCTCTTCCCTGGCCGCAGCTCCGGCCACCTGAGCACCAAGACGCTCCTTCGGACCATAGACCGGCTGGCGGAAGAGGCCGGGATTCAGGAGATCTCGCGCAGGCAGAAGCTCTCTCGGAGGAAGGTAACGCCCCATATCCTCAGGCACAGCCATGTGGTGAATGGCTCATGACTGGCGTGCCGGTGCCCATGATTCAGATAGCCAGGTGGGGCGCAAGAGGCTGTCCACGACGGAGATCTATGCTTCTGTGGCCCCGGCGCTGGTGAAGGAGGCGTATGATCTGCATGGGTTTGGGTCGGTGGTATGATTTTATGTGGAGTTTACTGGTAATAATGTGTACGTTTCACAAGGCGTTTACATGTATTGCTATCGTTGAATTATGTCTTTGAGTGATGAGATAAGCCTATCCATATTTGAAGCAACTTTTTCATGTTATTTTCACTTCATTTCTTGCTGTTTATTGGAAAGAACAACGATGTCGGACCTGAACATACGTGAAGAGACCCCAAAAGGAGTAGCTATATTAGTTATGAGCGTGCTCATTCATGATAGTCTCGGGGTGCAGGGGTAGCGGAGACCTATGACTTCAGTCATAGGAGGAGCGTACCCCGCTGTTGCAGCATACAGATAACTATTTATACATTGAAGATTATCTTCAATGGAATGCTTCAAACCTTGATGGTAAAACTCGATCCCT
>RPOO01000002.1 GCA_003857025.1 Methanothrix sp. | reverse complement strand
GGAACGGAAAGAGTTTCAAGTGTCCTTCGTGCTCCTGGTCTGGTGATGCTGATTTCAATGGTGCTAAGAATATTGCTTTATTGGGCCGCTATGTAGACCGGCCTGGAGGCTCGGAAGGGCTACCAAATATCAAGGTAGTCCTTTCAGGGCTACAGAAAGCCCACGGGCTTTAGCCGTGGGTAGTTTACCGCTCCGGTCCACTTGTCTTATAACTTGTGGAGGAAGATAGGGCTAACATACCTTGCGTTATCCGGCTTAACAACAGAATCATCAAAAGAATAAATACATTTTATAATATTCTATGTTTCGAAATTATCGGTAAAATAACGCTGAGGGTGAGATTTGAACTCACGAGGTGCGATGCACCACTGGTTTGCTTGTTCCGGCGTTCGAAGGATGTGGGAACCTCAAGACCAGCGCCGTAGGCCGCTTGGCTACCTCAGCACATCTCTGTTGCTTTCGCTCTGCTGCTTTTAAGCCTGACGAGTTGAATTGATCTTGCTTTGTTAAGCTTGACGGTCAAGCTCTCCGGAGTCAGACCTAATCGAGCAAAGATGAGCAAGCAATTATGGTTTTCTGTAATTGCTTATAGGTTTATCGCTCCTCCGGATAATTTTTATACCTTTCTCGCGTTCCTGATACCTATGCTCATCAAAGATGTCTCTCTTTTAGAGTCCGGTCAACTCTTGAATGGGCGCGATATTCTCATTCAAGGGAATAGAATCATTAAAATCGGTCGCGACCTGTCGGACGAGCCGGGCGAGGAGCTGATTGACGGACATGGTCAACTCGCCATCCCGGGCCTCATTAACGCTCACACTCACCTGGCCATGACATTGCTTCGCGGCTACGCGGACGACATGGAACTGATGCCCTGGCTGCAGGAAAAGATCTGGCCCCTGGAGGCCCGCTTGACCGAGGAGGATATTCGCTGGGGCGTGAAACTGGGCTGCTTGGAGCTGATTCGCTTCGGAGTCACCTGCTATAGCGACATGTATTACTACCCGGATGTGGCGGCTAATGCCACCAAAGAGACGGGCCTGAGGGCATTCATCTCCGGTGTAATCTTTGATATGAAGCCGGAGATGCTCGGTCAGGTTGAGCCTTTCGTCTCTCGCTGGAAGGGCGATGATCTGATCATGCCCACGGTTGGGCCTCATTCCGTCTATGCTTGTTCGAAAGAGACGCTGCTCAAAGCAAAAGAGATCGCCGATCGGCACGATGTCATAATCCACACCCATCTTTCCGAGACTCGCGAAGAGGTGGAAGGATCCAATCTGACAACGGGAAAAAGCCCGGTAGAATACCTGGACACTCTAGGAATGGCAAATGAGCGTCTTGCGGCTGCCCATTGCGTCTGGCTCTCCGAGCGGGACTGCTATTTGCTGGCGAAAGGTAAGGTTAATGTGGTGAACTGCACGGTGAGCAATCTCAAGCTGGCTTCGGGAATTGCTCCTCTTAATACTCTGATGAAGGCGAATGTTAACGTATGTCTCGGAACGGACGGCGCATCGAGCAATAATAATCTCAATCTCTTCGAGGAGATGAAGGTAACAGCCATTGTGCAAAAGAATGCCTATCACACCCCGGCGGCGTTTTCTGCCGAGCAGATCTGGCACCTAGCCACAGAGAATGCTTATCGGGCATTCGGCCTCAATCTGGGCCTCCATGCGGGCGCGCTGGCCGATCTTTCTCTCATCAACCTGAAAACGAGGCCCTGGCTCTATCCTTTCAGCAATATGGTCTCGCATCTGGTCTACAGCATGACCGGCGGAGTTGACACGACCATCGTCAACGGCAAGGTCCTCATGCGCGATGGGGTAATCCCAGGAGAGGCGGCAATCTTGGAAGAAGCACAAAAGCGCTTCAAGCGGTTGGTTTCGCTGGCCGAATAATTCCGGTTCATGTCTTTCTGTACGGCCTTTGGGAAGTCGGCAACTTATTTGGCAGCTCGTTCGCCTATCGCCGATCAGGTCCCCAAAACGGTCGATGAACCTGTCACGGAAGCAATCGCCGAAAATTCCTGACCTTTCTTTTCTTTTGGCCGAGCAGCGTTCTGCCTCCCCAAAATCCGCCGACCATGAGCAGCAATCCCGCTGCCGGCATCGTCAGCCATCCCAGGAACGAGTCATTTTGCACATGAATGAGAAGAGCCAGATCCTCGCTTCGCTCATCCCCGTTTTCCCCATTTCTGTAAGATATGCTGCACGGCAAGGGGTAATATCCCGGCGTGGCGTTTTCATCTGCATTAACTCGCAGCTTTGTAGAAACTGTGCCCCCCGGATCGATTCGCAGCCGCTCCTGTGAATTTTGCGCTTCAACAAAAGGCGGCAAGGGCTGTATCTTTATCTGAAGATCAACGGCGGTCTCATCACCGCGATTTGCCAAAACCGTCTCCAGCTCCGACTCTTTTCCCAGAGCGGCATTGCCCTTGATCTCCTCGATTTCGATCTTCGGTCCCTGCACCACATCGACCTGAATGGGCAGTTCCTGCCGTTCGTCCTCATAACTAAATGCAACATCCGGCACACTCTCGTCTCCGGTGGTGCTCACCTGCACAAGCCGCGAGAAACGAAGGCTCAGTTGCAGCGGATAGACGCCCTTTTGCGCTCCCTTGGCCAGGGCCGCAAAGCGGATGGACCGATTCATTCCCGGAGCAAAAGTTCCGAGCACCTGCGGTCCGGAAAGTACATCGATTCTGTCGTCTTGCGAGGAAAGCTCGGCCTCTACTGCGCCGGCATTGGCCGTTGATCTTTCCACATCAAGCGCATCCGATCCAGTGTCTGATTCTCCTGCATCATAAGTTGCATTATATGTTGCATTGTTGCGGAGTTCAACTGCAATCACGGATGGCCTGTCGATCTCCAGATTTCCGGAAATGGACGCGACCTCAAGATGAGGACCGTCTTCCGGTAGGTCGGACCCGCGGCAGCAGGCCGCCAGCAGGAAGAGAATGGAGAATATCGCCAGCGCTTTCATCAGCCTAATTGAATGACTGTTCCTTCTTATCTTTACTGCTGTGGCGGTTTGGCGAACCCATGCAACCTATTTTGCAGACGTGATCTGTAAAGCTTCCTCGGCACACAGGCCCTTGTGGACCACGCCGCAGATGCGCCGGGTGATGAGCGCAGGGTCTTCATGCTGGAATACATTTCTGCCGATGGCCACGCCTCGCGCCCCGGCCCCGATCGCTCCTTCCACCATTGCCAGAAGGTCCAGCTCGGACTCGACCCGCGGGCCTCCGGCGATGACGACCGGCACCGGGCAGCTCTCCACGACCCTGGCAAAACTGTCCTGGTCGCCGGTATAATTGGTCTTGACGATATCTGCGCCAAGCTCCGCACCCACCCGTGCCGCGTGGGCGATGTTCACCTCGGCGTATTCATCCTGGATCTTCCTGCCGCGCGGATACATCATGGCCAGCAGCGGCATTCCCCAGTCCTGGCAGTGGCGGGAAACTTCGCCCAAAGTTGAGAGCATGCGCCCTTCATCCTCAGCGCCCACGTTCACCTGAATGCTCACGCCGTCCGCTCCGATCTTGAGAGCCTCTTCCACCGTCGCTACCAGGACCTTGTTGTTGGGATCGGGGCCTAAAGCAGTCGATGCCGAGAGATGGATGATCAGGCCCAGGTCGCGCCCGTAGCCCCGATGTCCGAAGGCTGCCGCGCCCTTGTGCACAACGGCGGCATCGGCGCCGCCGGAGGCCACGGCATCGGCGATGGCTTTGACGCTGCGAATGCCCTTGATGGGACCGACGGAGACGCCGTGGTCCATGGGAATGATGACTGCATTGCCTGTGTTGCGGTTGATAATCCTCTCCATGCGAATCGATGTTCCTCTCAATTCCAGCACTCCTATCGTGATATATTTTTGTGATTTCTTTGTGATCTATTGTGAGATTTTTTGCGATGTATCAATTAGTACATCAAAGTTCAATTTAATACATCGATGGATTAGTTTGTGGTATTTATAGTTTCCCATTTTAACAAGCCTGAAATAGGGCAAAATGCCCATACACTATTGGTTGGAGAGAAATCATGAGTGGCTCTGAGTATGGCAGGAAAAGGCATCGCCGAGCAATGGGAATCGCTATGATCATCTCCCTGCTGGCGGCCATTTATCTTAATGTTATTTTGATCACTGCACTGGCAGGTACGGAAAACGGTGAGTTCTGTCCCACCTGCCCGGACTGGACCGACCTGGACGGCTGGTTGGCCAAGAAGGATGCTTACGAAAGGACTGAGATGAATAAGATGCTGCAGAAGGGACAGAGCGGGAATCAAAGCAGCGGCAATCAGCTCTCGACCACATCACTTCCTATAAAGAGCCCGGCGGATAAATATCCTGAGTCGAAGCTCTTCATCGATGCCGCTTCCTTGTCCACTACCACTGGGGCAGGGACGACGCTTCTGGATGTCAGGAGCCCGCAGGAGTATCAGAGCGGCCATATTCCCGGCGCTCGCAACCTCTACTGGAAGGACATGCAAAAAAGCGGCAGCCTCGATCCCGATCTGGCGACAAGTGCGCTCTGCAAAGCCGGAGTAAACAACAGCGATCGAATAGTGGTTTACGGCGGATCAGATGACGGTGCGGCTTTCGTCTTCTGGGCCTTGAGCTATTTGGGCCAAAAGGATGTCGGCCTGCTTGACGGCGGCATAGACGCCGCCTGGAGTGCAGGCGTCGAGCCGGACAAGACCAATCCGCTCGTCTCCGCCTCAAATTATGAGATGCACGTTGTTCCCTGGCTGCTGGCAACGCCCACGAATTTGCAGAGCTTCCTGAACATGTCGGATATTCAAATCCTGGATGCAAGGGACTTCGCCGATTTCGGTTTGAACAAGCTGACCAACTCCGCCCTTCCCATGACCATTGAAAACCTCTTCGATGACTCAAAGATCAAAGACGCGGCCACGCTAAAGGAATTGTTCGACCGGAGGAGCCTGAACAAGAAGGGAACTCAGATTGCTTACGGCACACCCGAGGCTTACCGGCTCTTCTACAGCCTCAAGCTTATGGGCTACAATGCCACGCTTCTGGAAGGTGACTGGTGGCAGCAAACGGAATGGGTGGTAAGCAATGTTCACTAATCTTTAAATAATTTTATAATTTTTATTATTTTTTCCCTACTTCTTCATTCCGATCTCGTTAAAGAAAGATAAAAACAATTCTAGCAGGACCTTTTTCACTCATCTCGCTGCCTGGTCCTTGAGCAGCGCCTCAACCGCCATCTCAATGGCACCCTCAGACCCAAGCTCCGGCTTCCAGCCGAGCCTCTCGATCTTGTCGATGGAGAGCATCATGATCATGACATCGCCCTTCCAGCCCCGGCCATTGACTCCGCCGGTGTACCTGTAATTGACGCCGACCAGACCCATCTTCTCGGCGACGATATCCGCGATACGTGTCACATCAATCGCGTCTCTGGAACCGATGTTGAAGACATTGGTCGGTTCGCCGGAGTTCTCGACCGCGTAGATCATAGCTTTGACGCAATCTTTCACTTCCAGGTAGGACTTGCTCTGTTTGCCTGAACCCAGGATCTCCAGCTCATGAGGATTTTGTCGCAGCTTGCGGATGAAATCCACCAGGACGCCGTGCGTGCCCCGCTCGCCCACGATGTTGGCGAAGCGATAGATCCACGACTGCATCTCGAAGGTGTGGCAGTAGGAAGAGATTAGCGCCTCGCAAGAGAGCTTCGAGGCTCCATAAAGCGAGATGGGAAGCAGGGGGCCATAGTCCTCCGGCGTCGGCACGACCGCAGCTTCGCCGTAGACTGTGGACGTGGATGTGAATGCGATGCGCCGGACGCCGGTCTTGCGCATGGCTTCCAGGATATTGTAGGTGGCAAGCACATTTTGCTCCAGATGAACGCGGGTGTTCTCCGCGCCCAGCTTTACATCGGGATTGGCGGCCAGGTGAAAGACCATGTCCTTTCCCGACACGGCTTTCTCCAATGCGGCATAGTCGAGAAGGTCAGCAGTTATGAGACTGAAATTGGGATTTTGGAGATGGCGCTCCAGAAACTCTTTTTTCCCGGAGCTGAAGTTGTCAAGGACGGTGACCGCGTTATTCTTGAGCAGTCGGTCCACCAGGTGGCTGCCGATGAATCCCGCGCCGCCGGTGACCAGAATCGACTTGCCTTCCAGCGTCTTTTGTGCATCACTGCTAGGATAATTTTTTTTGCTTTCAATACATTTTCCCGCATAATTCTCTTTATGATTCCCGGCGCTCTTCTGCGTATTTTCCTGCATCGATTCAGGTATATGGAATTCGACAAGATATAGCTTGCTCTAGCCGCTTCGGCCTGCTTGTTCAAGCTTGTTTGTTCTGGTTTTGCATGCACAAGCTTTGCTTGTTCCGGCTTGTCCCTTCAATTTTATCGGATTTGAATCTAATTGGATTTGAAGAATCTCCGGCAGAGGCATGTAATCCCTTTCACTTACATAACCTATTTATTGCAAGCTATAGTGTCTAAACGAGGGATTCAAAATGGCGAGAAAGATTTTGCTGACTGCATTGTCAGTTCTGGCACTGGCTGTCTTATGTTGCTCCGCCGTTGCCGCAGACGGGGCGAGGCTGAAGCTGGCCACGACCACCAGCTTGCAGGATACCGGGCTTCTTGATCTGGTTAAAGAGAAGTTCGATGAGAAGTATAATGTATCGCTGGATGTGGTTTCGGGCGGAACGGGAATTGCTATCCAGTATGGCGAGCGCGGCGATGTCGATGCTCTTCTGGTGCACGACAAAGAGCGTGAGCTGAAGTTCATCAAGGACGGGCACGGCCTGGAGAGGCGCTGCATTGCCTACAACTACTTCTACATCATAGGCCCCAAAGACGATCCCGCGGGCATCAAGGACATGAATGCGTCGCAGGCTTTCGCAGTGATTATGGAGAAAGGAAAGGCAAATGCCAACAAGGTTAAATTCGTGTCCCGCGGCGACAACTCCGGCACTCACTCTCGCGAAAAGCAGCTGTGGAAGAAGGCAGGGCTCAACTACTCCCAGGTTAACTCTTCCGGCCCCTGGTACATCGATGCCGGGCAGGGCATGGGAGCGACGCTGAACCTGGCCAATGAAAAGCAGGGTTACACGCTGACCGACATGTCCACGTTCATGGCTTATCAGGGCAACCTTACTCTGGTTCCTTTGATCGAGGGCGGATCGGATCTGCTCAATGTTTATGTGGCAATCGCCGTAAATCCGGCCAAGCATCCCGGCGTCAACTGTACGCTTGCCAACCAGTTCATCGATTTCCTTGTGTCCAACGAGGGCCAGGACCTGATCGCAGGCTACGGGAAGGAGAAATTTGGAAGGGCGCTCTTCTCGCCGGCCAGGGGCAACTGCACATTGATCGGCTGCTCGGATGGCGAGTGTGCCGCACCCACTGCCGCCTCCTGCGCAGCAGCTTAGGGACGGGGAAGGCCGACAGTATTCTTGGGCGAAAAGCGGAAGATGTGGTGAAATCGGTTGCAAGAGATCTGGGGCGGATTTGTCAGAGCCATTGATCTGATCATAACACTAAATGCGCAGGTGGTCGAGATCACCACCAGATCTCTCTATATTTCTTTATCATCCGCATTCCTGGCCGCCGTCATCTGCGTGCCTTTGGGCGGGCTCATCGAGTTTCACAGTTTTCGCGGCAAAAAGATTCTGGTAAACCTTATTCAAACCCTTTACAGCCTTCCGACGGTAACAGTAGGCTTGATCGTTTTTCTGCTCATCTCCCGCTCCGGGCCGCTAGGCAGTCTCGGCCTTCTTTTCTCGCCATGGGGAATGGTCTTCGGCCAGGCGATCTTGGTCAGCCCCATAATGATCGGCCTTACAGTTACCGCTCTTGCTGCGGTCAGTCCGCAAATCAAGGACACGGCAAGGTCGCTTGGCGCAACGGAGATACAGATCATCGTAACTGTAATTAATGAGGCCAGGCAGGCTGTGATGGCTGCGGTATTGCTTGGATTTGGCCGGGCGCTCTCCGAGGTGGGCGTGGCCATGATGATCGGCGGGAATATCCGGGGCTACACCCGCGTCCTCACCACGTCCATCGCTCTTGAAACCTCGATGGGAAACCTGGAGCTATCTATGGCTCTGGGAATGATCCTGATATCCATTTCGCTGGTGATCAATCTGCTTTTAAATCGAGTTCAGGGAAGATGAGAATGGCGTTCCTGGAGATAACCGACCTGAGAAAAACAGCTCGTCAGGGCCAGAGTTTGGTGGACATTTTAAAAGGGATAAATCTGACAGTGCAGCGCGGCGAGGTTTTGGCTCTCATCGGACCTACAGGATCGGGCAAGACCACTCTTTTGCGCCAGATCGGTCTGCTCGATGGGCCGACAGGAGGCCGGATTATCTTCGACGGTGTCTCCATGGCTGGTGCGGGCGAGAGGGCATTGCTGCAGGCGCGCCGCAGGATGGCTATGGTATTTCAAAAGCCGGTCATGTTCCGGGGCAGCGTGCAGGGCAATGTCTCCTTTGGATTGAAGGTCCGGGGCCGAAATGACGGGGAGCGTGTGAGGTCGGCTCTGCATGCAGTGGGCCTGTCCGGCTATGAGGAACGGGATGCTGCAACACTCTCCGGTGGTGAGATGCAGAGAATCGCACTGGCGAGAGCACTTGTTCTGCAGCCGGAACTTCTCTTGCTCGACGAGCCCACCGCTAACCTGGACCCGAAGAGCGCCAAGTCCATCGACGGGATTATTCAGAGCTTGGCAAGCGAGAATATCACGGTGATCATGGCCACTCACAACATGCAGCAGTGCAGGAAACTGGCGGACCGGGTGGCCGTGCTGCTGGGCGGGAGGTTGGTAAAATTGGGCCGACCGGATGAAGTCTTCGGCGACAGGGAAGTTTGCGATCAGATGCTTTGCAGTTCCGACGGCATATGAGTTTACAGTTCCGACTGTTTTTGAATCGAAGCTCTTTCAGGCGCATTCCAGGGCGGCTGCTGCCAAAAGATGCATTTATCTCCTCATAGTTCGTTAACGGAATCATAACATGACTGCCGACGAATTCGATGACGCTCCGGAGCCAAAAGATGAATGCGAGGATTCACTATTAACAGAGAGGCAGCTAAAGGTATTGAAGCTGCGTCTTCAAGGTCTCTCTCAGGCGGATGTAGCCGAACTCATGGGCACGACTCGCTCCAACATCAGCATCCTGGAGAAGCGGGCGCACCAGAACATCGCCAGGGCTGAGCGCACGCTGCAGCAGTGGATGATGATTCGTGCGCCCATTTCGCTGCGGGCATTGGCCGGGATAGACGTATTCGATCTGCCCAAGATGATTTTTGAGGCGGCGGATCAAAGGTCGCTGCGTCTGCCGGTCACATCTATGGATATCATCGTTCAGCTGCGGCGCAAAGCTCCCCGGCTCTTCAAAAAGAGGTCATTAGAGCATGATGCCCAGATTTTTGTTACGGAAGAGGGAGAGGTGCTGGTGGAGAGCCTGGGGTAATGGCAGAACCCAAGGCTCCGAAGATTCCGTATCCGGGCATCAATGCTGGTTAGATCTTATCATTTGTATGGTATTTCGTCAGGATTTTTTTGCTGGCAGAATTTTCATGCCAGAGATTGATCAATTGCCGTCGAGCCTAGCCCAAGGCGGCATCTTGCTTTTTTATTTTTTGCATTTTTTGTGGCTCATATCACTTGGGCCAGCATCGCAACTCATCTCGATTTTCCTGGCAGTAATGGCAGAACGGCCCTGCATCGGCCAATCTGCCGCAAGCGATGCATCTTTTGGAATCATTCTGACTATTTGCTGCACTGGTGTTTATACCAATCCACCATGTTAGCTGCTCTTTTGCATGAAACTCAAATCTAAAGTGATCTTATGAAAAGCCCTCCCGCAGCGGGCGAGATGGCCACGCGATCTGATTGCAGAAGCGTGGAAAGACTTGGAGGCAAAAGGATCTTTCCAATTCCTCGATCATTAATATCATATCTTAATGTATATAATCCATTGCAGCTTTCCGCATCCGTCTCATCCTGCATATCGCATTCTGGCGCAATTACTCCCATAGATAGATCCACATGCTGCTTATTCTTGATCGCAGGTATTTGTTTTGCCCTTTCGCTCGGTACAATCTGCTTTTTTTGGTCCGATTCACTCGCGGAATTGCTAACGGCTTGCGCGGCAGCTGCTGCTTTGCTTGGCTTCTTCTTAGTATTTGATTTGGCATTTGATCTCATACTTGAATCACCATTCTTTCTAAATCCCACTACCCTACCCTAAAATTATACAGTTGACATTTTGGACAAAATGCAAAGATCCAATGCCGGCCATCCTTCTGCGGTCCATAATCCTTGGAGCAGGAAAACAGCCCCTGCAAGATCTGCGATTGGATCTCAGCTCGCTTCCTTGATCAACTCTACGAACTGATCTCATCATCCCCACAGCACACTTTTCTGAAAGCCGCTTTTTTTCAAATTTTTATTCAAGCATCGCTTTAGCCAATTTTATGGAGGCCTTGGGGAAACGGCTGGAAAAGGAAGGAGGGACAGCACCTTTTATCCGTTTCCCGCTAAATACTAATGGGATTGTTTTGTATATGGATTTTATGACACGTATCACGAATTATAGCACAAAACGTAAACAACATGCAGACAAACCACCGTGACAAAATCGCCAAATGTTGTTCCTAAGGATTTTTTGAATATCCTGAAATAGTTTGCCGACATTTTCTGGTATTATCCGCTTCTTTCAACTTTATTAATAAAATCATAATCATCATAATCCAAAAATCATTTTTAATTATTTTTTTAAAGATAATTTAATCTGCGCCATTATTTTACGGACCATTTTCCTATTATAGCTTGCCGGATCATCGGTCCACCATCAAGGTTTTTTAATTGGATGCTTGATTTAGAAAAGGAAGATAGATATCCTTTGAGCGCATTAGACCGATGCGATATGCAAGACGATGCAGCTTCCGAGAACCGGGAACAGATCTTCGATTACGTATCGAGCTATCCCGGCTCTCATCTCAGGAAGATCGCAAGGGAGCTTGATATACGTCTGAGCACATTGAGATATCATCTTGATCATTTAGAGAAAAGCGGATTGATCGTCAGCCAGAAGCAGAACAATTTGAAGATATATTTTGTCTCCGGCAAGCTCAAGCCCGAGGAAAAGGCATTGGCTCCACTGCTTCAACAGAAGCGTTTTCGAGACATAATTCTGGTGCTGATAGAATCCCCCGGCTCCACATTTTCCCAGATTGCACAGCGGCTGTCCATGAGCCCTTCCACTGCATCCAAATATATCAATATTTTGGAAGATCGCGATGTGCTGTCACATGAAAAAGTTGGACGGCAAAAGAGATATCGCATAAAAGATGAAAAAAGTGTAATTGAAATCTTAAAAACGTACAAGAAGCTGATGGCCGATATGAGCTATGAGATTCGCATGCCCATGAATGCGATAGTCGGCATGACCAGCCTGCTCCTCAATGACAATATCACCCCGGAGCAGAAAGATTTCGTGGAGACCATCCGAATATCCGCCGATGCTCTGATGGCCGTTGTCAATGATATCCTCGACTTCTCGAAGATCGAGCGGGAGAATACGGGCCTTGAGATTCAAACCTTCAACTTGCGCGGCTCTATCGAGGATGCGTTGCAGTCGTTTGCCGAAAAAGCGGCGGCAAAGAGGCTGAATCTGGCATACGTCATGGATAAAATCTCGCCGAATGTGATCATCGGCGACCCGAAAAAGCTCAAACAGATCCTGGTTAGCCTGCTGGACCATGCCATAAATAACACTCGCAAAGGAGAGGTCGTGCTATTCGTTTCATCAGTTCGTTCCGATCCTCTGTTTGAGATTCATTTCCAGGTCAAAGATACAGCTCCCGGCATCCCTGCGGATGAGATTGATCACCTCTTCGATTCCGCCGTCAAGACCAGGGCGGCAAACAAGAGCAAAGAGATTTACCGGGATCTTGTCGAAAGCAAAGGACTGGTCGAGCTGATGAGCGGCAGAATTTGGGCGGAGAGCAAGATGGGCGAAGGGTCCACTATCCATTTCACCATCAAGACGAAGCACGTGCCCAACATCTCACCTC
This sequence comes from Methanothrix sp., assembly GCA_003857025.1. GTDB lineage: Archaea > Halobacteriota > Methanosarcinia > Methanotrichales > Methanotrichaceae > Methanothrix. Next base: position 23,270 of record RPOO01000002.1, on the reverse strand, counting down.
TGACGGGAGTGCAATTGCCTCTGGACGGAAAGCGAATTCTCATCCTGGACGGCAGCAAAACCATTCGCGATTTCCTGACCGCCCAGGCAATAGAGTGGGGCATGATCCCGGTGGCCGCTGCCGGGAACGGCGATGCATCCGGATTGCTCAACGCTGTTGAGCCGTTTGATATTGCTCTATTAGATGCGGGCATATCTCAAAATCTTGGCTTAGCAGCAGCCAAGGAGATAAGAAAAGCCGACAAGAGCTTGCCTCTTGTGGCTATGACGTTTGCCGGACAGCGGATCGACTCGGATCTTTTTGCCTCAACTTTAGCCAAGCCCATTCGACAGGCCGATCTGTTCAATTCTATTTCGTCGGTATTTTCCGGGCCGATCCTTCCAAGTTACGGCACGCCAAATCATCTGGAAAGCGCAAGGCCCGGCAGCATGCGTGTGCTCCTGGCGGAAGACAATTTATCGAACCAAAAGGTAATCCTCATGATGCTCAAGCGCCTGGGATATCCGGCGAAAGCCGTTTCCAACGGACGAGAGGCTTTGCAGGCGCTGGAAAGCGAACATTTTGATGTGGTGCTAATGGATGTTCGGATGCCTGAGATGGACGGCCTGGAAGCCACCCGAGTGATCCGCCAGCGTTGGGACGGCAAATTGAAGATCATCGCCGTTACTGCATATGCTCTCAAGGGCGACCGGGAGCAATGCCTTGCAGCGGGCATGGATGACTATATCAGCAAACCCGTTAAGATGGAAGAACTGGCGGAAATGCTCGGCAAGCACCAAAATGCATAGATATTGCATCGGTTCGTCTGCGCTATTTTAGCCTGCACCGTTTTTCTCACTCACTCTTTTGAAATCTGTTTAAAGCTTCAGGATATCGATATTCAATTGCTGCGATTGTGTACCATAGATCTTGTTTTCCATTTTACCACTCTTGTTTTCCGTTTTATCGCTCTTGAGATGTGGCAGAGCCGAGCAGAAAGGCTTATGAGAGGCTGGAAGCGTTAACCAGCTCTATTGCAGGCTCGTATCTCTTCTCTTCGTCGGCTTCGATGCCGTGGCCAGAGGAAAATTCGTCACATGGATTATTTTCGAATAGTTCACACTTTGAGCTATAATTCTCAAACTGTGCCATAAATAACTTATGCAAATGTGTCAATTACTGAGATGCAAACATAAGCGAGCATCCGGAAATGCGTTGCATCAGGTCGAAAGGTGTCAGATGCTTCGGTCAAGATCTTTTGGCTAAGATCTCGAAGAAGAACAATGACGTTGACAAAATGATTCAACCTTTGGATTTCCCGTGTAAGGATCGGCTGTGTTTGAGCAATTTGATCGGTACCGCGTACAAGACGGTTGAGCGGTTTGTTTAGGGGGTTTAACAAAATGCGTTCGTTGTCTCTTAATGAGATCGTGAATCTTGCGTCACAAAATGGTGTGAGCAGGAGAGATGTTGAAGATTTTTTGGATACTGTCGGGCAAGCCGGTACTGAAGAAGGTGCTTTATTGAATCTGTACTACGATGCACGTCTTTATGATTGGGATATTTCGACGGTGCAGGCCATAGAAGCAGGCATAAGGTCGGCTTATACGGAAGAGGCGGTGAACTTGGGCATAAATGAAAAGAGAATAGGAACGCCGCTTCCCGGTGCACATTACTCGTTATGGCCCCAACGTAATTTCTGAGCCCCGGGTGGGATGCATCAATTCCGAGTGCAGGATGACAAGGACTATGTAAGAATAATTAACTCATGGTCTATTTGAGTGGCGCGACCACTCCTGCCAATGAATTGGCGGGGATCTGCCTTGCATCCCCCTATGGATCACTATTTCTGTATTATTCTTTTAATGTTATAATATATTTCTCATATTAATATTCTCATATTAATATATTCTTTTCATACGAAAAATTCATCGCGGGGTGAATCGAAATGATAAAGCCTTCATGAGCTTTTGGACCGGGCCCGTGCTCGAAGGATGAAAATCAATATGCTTGAGGGATTATTTGGGAATTTGGGATGCAAGTCAAAATAGCGAATCACTATTATATCTCGGATTTTCGCTTGCGTTTAAACATATCTATTCTTATAAAAATTGGCACATGTATTGGTAATAGCAATTAATACATAGTATAAGCTAGTTAGTATACCGCTATGGTGTCCGTGCGTTTTTGCAAGCTCGCAAAATTCTTTTGCCGTGTTCCCGGTATCAGACGTAATCTAGTGAATAAAGTATCATCCTGCGATCGCTTCACGAGCGTTAATGATATCATATCCAAATATTCAGCCGACATCGAAGACGGACTCCTGCTTTCGCGAAGCGAGGATAAAATATGAAACCAAATGCCAAAGACTCGAAAATCAATAGCGCCCTCAAAACCGTCTCTGATTCTTCGCATAACGATTCTCTGCACAAAGACTCTTTGCATAAAGATAGTGCGTCCATCAAAAGCTACGAAAAGAAACCCAGATACGTTGTAGGAATGGGCGGGTCAGCCGGCTCTCTGGAAGCTTTTGAGCAATTCTTCCGAAACATGCCCGCAGACACGGGAATGGCCTTTGTACTTGTTACCCATCTCGATCCTACTCACAAGGGCCTCATGCCTGAACTTCTTGGGCGCATCACGAGCATGAAGGTGGTTCAAGCCAAAGACGGAACGAGAGTTCAACCGAACTGTGTCTATGTGATTCCTCCGAACAAGGACATGTCCATCATGCATGGAGCCCTTCAGTTGCTGGAGCCGTCCATGCCCCGGGGATTTCGGACACCCATCGATTTTTTCTTCAGGCATCTGGCCGATGATCAGAAAGAAAAGAGCATCGCGATCATCCTATCCGGAATGGGATCGGACGGCTCTTTGGGCCTGAAGGCCATCAAAGAGCGGATGGGCATGGTGATGGTGCAAGAACCAAGCTCGGCGAAATACAACGGAATGCCCTACAGCGCCATCAATACCGAGCTTGCCGATTTTATCGCTCCTGTGCAGGATCTGCCGGAAAAGCTGCTCAGCTATGTGAATCACTTTTTCAATTTAACCAGTGGACAGCCTCCTGCGGAAAAGAAGGTTAACGGCGCAATGAACAAGATATTCGCCCTTCTGCGGGCACAAACCGGAAATGATTTCAGCCTCTACAAGAAGAACACCGTCAACCGCCGTATAGAAAGGCGAATGAGCGTTCATCAAATTAGTAATATAAATCAGTACCTTCGCTATCTTCAGGAAAATTCAAATGAGATCGATTTGCTCTTCAAAGAGTTCCTGATCGGCGTTACCAGCTTTTTCAGGGAACAGGATTCTTTTGTCGCCCTGAAGGATAAAGCCGTCTCAAAGTTGCTCGAGAGCAAGAACACCGGAGACACTTTGCGCATCTGGGTGGTCGGTTGCTCCACCGGCGAGGAGGCATACTCCATTGCCATTCTTCTCAGAGAATACCTGGATGATCATGGGCTGGCGGGTAAATTTAAGATCCAAATCTATGCCACGGACATAGATAAAGAGGCCATTGACTTCGCCCGCCAGGGAAATTACCCTCTCAGCATTGCCCAGGATGTGTCGCCTGAGCGTTTGCAGCGTTTTTTTATAAAAGAAGATAACGGCGGCTACCGCATCAGAAGCGAGATCCGGGAGATGATAGTCTTTGCCCAGCAGAACGTTCTCACGGACCCGCCATTCACCAGACTGGATATGCTCAGTTGCCGCAACCTTCTCATTTACTTGAACTCCGAGACGCAAAAAGTGCTGATGCCCATCTTCCATTATTCTCTTGATCCGGGGGGCATTCTCTTCCTCGGCTCTTCCGAGTCCATCGGAGGCTTCAACGACCTTTTCCTTCCCCTGGACAACAAGCGGAAGATCTTCGAGCGCAGGGAAGCTCCCATCGCCCGCAAAACATTTGTGGAATTTCCCACGTCGCCTCTGCCCTACGGAGCCCGCCTCCAGGACGTTGTCAGTGCGCAAAAATTCTCCGGTGCCAGCGTCACCGAGATTGCCCAGACGCTCATTTTGCAGACCATCGCTCCTCCGGTCGTGCTCATCAATGAAAAGGGGGACATCCTTTACTTCACCCGGCGGACGGGAACGTATCTGGAGCCGCCTGTCGGAAAAGCGAACATGAATATCTACGCCATGGCCCGCGAGGGCTTGAAAGCAGAGCTTGGAATCGCCATTCGCAAAGCGATTACCGAGAAGACGAAGATAACTTTGCAGGGCTTGAAGGTCAAATCCAACGGATTGGAACAGATCGTCAACCTCACCGTCAGCCCCTTCAACGAGCCGGAGGCCATGCGAGGGCTCATGATGGTTCAGTTTGAGGATGTTGCAGCTCAAAGCGAAAACGTTATGCCCGCCAAGGGAAGATCGGTGTCCTCTTCCCGCATGAAGGCTTTGAACGATGAGCTGGGGAAGGAACTGCAGTACACGAAGGAACACCTGCAGACGGTCCTCGAAGAGATGGAGACCTCTCAGGAGGAGCTTAAATCCGCCAATGAGGAGTTGCAATCTACCAATGAGGAGCTGCAGAGCACTAACGAGGAGATGATTACCTCCAAAGAGGAGATGCAATCCCTAAATGAGGAGCTGACAACTCTCAATGCCGAACTGCAGTCCAAGAATGAGCAGCTCTCGGAAGTCAACAATGACATGAAAAACCTCCTCAACAGCATGCAAGTTCCCACCATATTTCTGGACAACGACTTGAAGATCAGGCGTTTTACTTCGCAGGCAACCAAGATCGTCAGCCTGATTCAGGGCGATATTGGACGTCCTCTCACAGACATCGTCTCCAATCTTCGGCAAGAGGATCTTGCCAGAGACGTAAATGAGGTACTTCAGACTCTCGTGTTCAAGGAGTCTCAGCTGCAGACCAAAGATGGGGACTGGTATATGATGCGCATCATTCCCTATCGAACGGTCGATAATGTCATCGATGGCGTTGTGATGACCTTCTCAAATATCACCGATTTCAGAAGGATGGCGGAAAGCATGGCAGAGCGCACCGAATACGCAGAGGGCATCATTCGCACGGTTCGTGAACCTCTGCTGGTGCTGAACGGCGATATGAAAATTCTCTCTGCCAATCAATCATTTTATCGGACATTCCACTTGACGTCCGAGGAGACCGAAGGAAAGATTCTTTATGATCTGGGGAGCGGACAGTGGAACGCTCCTGCCCTGAGGCAGCTTCTGGTAGATATCCTTCCTCAAAACACTCAGATCGAGAGCTTCCTGGTGGAACATGAGTTTCCGGGCATAGGCAAGAGGAGAATGCTTCTCAATGCACGACGAATTGTGCAGGAAAGTTCCCGCAAGCAACTGATCCTCCTCGCCATAGAAGATATCACTGACCGAAAAGAGCAGTCCCAAACTGCCAACGGGGCAGGGCCATGAAAAAAGAACGAACTGAAACGAATCCCGGAAGAGATCTGCGCCGTCAGGCGGAGGAGCGCCTGAAGTACCGCAAAGACAATGCTGGCGGCTTTGCAGTTGAGGGGAGCAAAGACGCTCTGGCTCTGGTCCATGAACTGCAGGTTCACCAGATTGAGCTGGAGATGCAAAACGAGGAGCTGAAGCGCACCAAGCTGGAAGCGGAAGATGCTCTGGCGAAGTACTCCGACCTCTACGATTTTGCGCCTATCGGCCTATTCAATCTGAATGAGCAGGGGATTATTCTGGAGGTCAACCTGGCGGGAGCCACGCTTCTCGGAGTAGAGAGGCGCAATCTGACGAACAGGAGCTTTTCGAAGTTTGTTGCGCTCAAAGATCGTGCCTCTTTTGATGATTTCCGCAAGAAGACATTTGAGACCTCCGTCAGGCAAACTTGCGAATTAAGCCTCTTGCGGGATGGAGTGCCGATTATCTATGCCCGAATTGTCGGCACGGCCACGTCTGATTTACCACCGGGCGAGAGAGAATGCCGGATTGCCATAGTCGATATAACGGAGAGCAAGAAAGCCGAGTCGATATTAAACCGCTATCAGCTTATATCCAAACATGCTCGTGACATCATATTCCATATGAGCAGAGACGGCAGCATAATCGAGGCCAATGAGGCTGCAATAAAAGCCTACGGATATACTCGTGATGAGCTGCTTTCCAAGAACATCCTTGATTTGAGGCCTCGTGATGCCAAAGAGAGCGCATTTATGCAAATGCAGCTCGCCGATGCCAGAGGTCTGCTCTTCGAAACCTATCACATGTGCAAAGATGGCAGCGTCTTTCCGGTGGAGGTCAGCTCCATTGGAACAATAATCGAAGGTAAGCGCGTCCTTTTGAGCATTATCCGCGACATATCGGAGCGCAAAAAAGCGGAAGAGGCTCTAAGACAGGCGAAAGATGAGTTGGAGCTGAAGGTTTTGGAGAGGACTGCCGATCTCGAGAAGATCAACAAAGCTCTGCAGAAGAGTGAGGCGCAGTACAGGCGGCTTGTGGAGCTGTCTCCTGATGCCATCTGCGTTCTAAAGAGCGACAAGATCCTTTTCGCTAATGATGCACTGGTAAAACTTCTTGGGGGATCAAATCGAGAAGAATTCCTGGGCCGATCTATCCTGCATTTTGTCCATGAAGATCACAAGGAAATGGCCCGGGATCGGATAAATAAGATTTTGGAAATGAATGAGATAAGTGAGACGGCAGAGTACAAATTTATCCGGATGGATGGCAGAATCGTCGAAGCCGAAGTTGCATCGACTCCTATTGTTTTTGAAAGCTATCCCGCCGTTTTATCCCTGGGCAGAGACGTGACCGCCCGCAAACAGGCCGAGGCGGAGTTAAGGGCGGCCAAAGATGCCGCAGAGGCTGCGGTTTTGGCCAAATCCGATTTCATGGCCAACATGAGCCATGAGATCCGCACGCCCATGAATGCGGTCATAGGCATGACCTCTCTTCTCTTAGATGATGAAAACCTGGCACTTGAGCATAGGGACTTCATCGAGACGATCAGAACGAGCGGCGATGCGCTCATGGTCATAATAAACGATATCCTCGACTTCTCGAAGATGGACCGGCAAAGGACCGTGCTGGAGGAGCAGCCTTTCAGTCTTCGCAACTGCATTGAAGAGTCCATCGACCTGGTGGCCGTTCAGGCTAAAGAGAAACGGCTGAATCTGTCCTATGTAATCGATGAAAACGTCCCGGAGACAATATTAGGAGACCCGGCGAGGCTGCGTCAGGTACTCATTAACCTGTTGAATAACGCAAGCAAATTCACCAATAAGGGAGATGTCAAGCTTTCCGTCTCTTGCACGGATATTTCCAAAAATCACGAGATTCATTTCGCAATTCAAGATACGGGGATCGGCATTTCTGCAGACAATATTGAAAAATTGTTCAAACCCTTCAGCCAGGTCGAGACTTCCACAACACGAAATTATGGGGGGACGGGCCTCGGGCTGGCCATAAGTAAGAAGCTCGTGGAGCTGATGGGCGGCAGGATTTGGGTGGAAAGCGTTCTTGGAAAGGGCTCGACATTCCATTTCACCATAAACACGCTCGCAGCTTTGAACGATGCGAAGCCTTTCATGAATATTATTCAGCCTCAGCTTGTGGGCAAGCACGTGCTGATAGTCGATAATAATAAAATCAACCGGCATATCCTGGGTCTTCAAGCATATTCTTGGGGTATGGTGCCTTTGATTGCATCTTCGGGCCGAGATGCTCTTAGCTGGATTAAGAGGGGTGACGACTTTGATCTGGTTATCCTTGATGGCAGCATAGAGGATGACGATGGATTGTTGTTGGCCAAGGAGATGCGAGAATTCAATAGGGCTTTGCCGTTGGTGCTTCTCACCTCCTTGGACTATAGCGAGACCTCTGATATTTTTACCGCAGTTCTCGTTAAACCGATAAAGCTCGCTCAATTGTATGTCGTCCTGCTTGAGTTATTTGCCAAGAAGCCGGATGGAGGATCTTCTCATGCAAGTGATGATGATGCAAGTGATCGTGACGCAAATGATGATAACGCAAATGCATCGGTCCATTCGCCGCGCATCCTTCTTGCTGAGGACAACACATCAAACCAAAAGGTTGTTATGGCGATGCTCAAGCGCCTGGGCTACAGAGCCGATCCCGTCGCCAATGGAATAGAAGCCCTGCAAGCCCTTGGTCGTCAGCATTATGATATCGTCCTTATGGATGTCAGAATGCCTGAGATCGGCGGCCTGGATGCCACGAAGATCATTCGTGAGCGCTGGCCTGAAAATGGGCCGAAGGTGATAGCGATAACTGCCTACGCCCTGGAAGGCGATATGAAGAAATGTTTGGATAGCGGTATGGACGGCTATATCAGCAAACCTGTGAAGATGAGCGATCTGGAAGAAGTATTGAACAAATATCGGCCCGCATTTAAAGAGTGACAATATTCAAGAATGGAGAATTGGCGGAAATGCTCAACAATATTAAAATAATTGGATATTTTTCATTTTATTTCAAGTAAGCGAGTCGGACAAGAGCAAAGAGTCAGGACCAGGAGCGATAAATAGATGGATGCTGCCACGAGGCAATCGGGAATCGATATTGTAGGTGTAATTCCCTGGGGGACGCATTTTTGCCAATTTTACTATACCAGCCAGGATCTGATCGAGACTCTCGTACCCTATTTTCGGGAGGGGTTGAAGGCCGGCGAATTTTGCATGTGGATAACCTCGGCTCCTTTGCAGGTCGATTCGGCCATCAATGCCCTGCGTTCAGCAGTTCCCGACCTGGACGATTACATTGAAAAAGGCCAGATCGAGATCCTTGATTGCAGTCGTGGGTACCCGCGATCCTGGGAATTCTCCGCGAATGAAGTGTTCGGGGGATGGGTGAATAAGCTTGAGGCGGCGTTGCAGCGAGGATATGCCGGCATGAGGATCTCTGCAAACATCTTTTGGCCGGAGAAAGACGATTGGAAGAACTTCGCTGAATATGAAGCAGCCATCAACAACGCTATCGGCCGCTTTCGTATGATGGCCCTCTGCACATATTCCCTTCCGGAATGCCGGGCACCGGAGATTCTGGACGTCGTCGCCAACCATCAGTTAGCCCTGATCAAACGCTCAGGTGTTTGGCAGATCATCGAGAACTCCACTAATAAAAGGATGGAGCAAACGCTGCAAAAGCGCGAGGAAGAGTTTCACGAGCTTGTCGAGAGAACCAGTGCCACGCTGCAAGAGAGCGAGCTGCGCTATCGAGATCTCTTCAATGCAATGACGGAAGGCTTCGCACTTCACGAGATCATCTGCGATGAATCGGGCGAGCCGGTCGACTTTCGATTCCTCGATGTCAACCCTGCATTTGAGCGTCTCACGGGATTGAAGCGCACAGACTTGATCGGCAGGACACACAATGAGGTACTGCCCGGAGATAGCCCGCTGTGGGTGAAGGCTTACGGTGCCGTGGCATTGACCGGCGAGCCGACCCAATTTGAGCACTATTCTCCGGCGCTGGGCAAACATTATCAGGTGTTTGCCTATCGCTCTATGCCTCTTCAGTTCGCAGTTATTTTCATGGACACCACCGAGCGCAAGAGAAAGGATGAGGAATTGCGCATCAATCTGCTGAAATATTCCGCCCTTTTTGATTCATTTCCTCTTGGGATCACAGTCTCCGATCAGGATGGCCGGATTCTGGAAGCTAATAAAGAAGCAGTGAGGCTTCTTGGCGTTCCTTTGCAGGAGCATACGAGCCGAGAGATCGACGGCGCAGAATGGATGATCATTCGCCCGGACGGCACGCCCATGCCGCCCGAAGAGTTTGCCAGCGTGCGTGCCCTTGAAGAAAAAAAGCGCGTCGAGAACATCGAGATGGGAATAGTCAAGAGCAGTGATGATGTTACCTGGATCAATGTAACCGCAGAACCGCTCTCCCTGGATGGGTACGGCGTAGTCGTTACCTATAGCGATATGACCGAATCCAAGAGGATGAAAGACGCGCTGCGGCAAGTGAATGAGCGCTTAGAGACGGCTTTGCAGGGAGCTGGGGCCGGGACTTGGGATTGGAATGTAATAGACAATAGTATCGCGTGGTCCCCGGAGCTGTTTGAGGTGTTCGGCATCGATCCAAAGAGCAATGCCGCATCTTTCCATGTGTGGAATAGCGTTCTGCATCCTGAAGATAGAGACGGAGCCAATTCGAGGATCAAGCAGGCAATAACGGAGCATACGGGACTTGATAGCATTTACCGCATTGTCAGGCCCGATGGCAGCGTGCGCTGGATAAACGCCCTTGGAAGAGGAATTTACGATCATGACCGCCCCGTCCGGATGATCGGAATATGCATCGACATCACGGAGCGAAAGCGCCAGGAGGAACGGCTCTCTAAGCTCACCCGCCTCTACGCAGTGCTCAGCCGGGTGAATGAGATCATAGTGCGAAAACAGGATGTTGAGTCGCTGTATTCCGATGTCTGCCGGGTTGTGGCGGAAATTGGCTCTTTTCCGCTGGTGTGGATTGGGCAAGTGGAAGGCAGGCGAGTGTTTCCTGTGGCCTGTGCGGGCCAGGCGGTTGACTATCTCAAAGGGATTCGAATCGAGGTTGATGGCGAGTTTGGCAGCGGTCCGACGGGCACCTGCATTCGCGAGGAAAAGGCTGTAACCAATGACGACTTTGACTCCAATTCGGCCACACTCCCCTGGCGTAAAGCGGCTTTGCGTTATGGGTTCCGTGCTTCGGCCTCATTTCCCTTGCGCTGCCGGGAAAGTGTGGTCGGCGCTCTCACAATCTATGCCCTTGAACCCAAAGCCTTCGATGCCGAGCATGTCGAACTGCTGGAATCTCTGAGCGCAGATATATCCTATGCTCTGGGCGCTCTCGATGATGAGCGGCTCCATCTCCTGGCCGAAGAGGATTTGCGAAAGAGCGAGCAACGCTTTGCCACTACGCTGGCCAGCATTGGTGATGCAGTCATTGCAACCGATAATGACGGTAAGGTCACCTTCATGAACCACGTGGCAGAAGAGCTGACGGGATGGACTCTTCAAGAAGCAAAGATGCAGCCGGCTAAACTTGTTTTTGATATCATCAATGAGTACACGAGAGCCGAGGTCGCCGATCCCATCGCCAAAGTGCTGGAAAAGGGAGCAATTGTCGGTCTTGCCAATCATACCATCCTTATAAGAAGAGACGGCTTAGAAGTTCCAATCGATGATAGCGGAGCGCCCATAAAGAACCGGGACGGAAGCATCAGTGGAGTCGTGCTTGTCTTCCGCGACATCACCGAGCGCAAGAGAGCGGAAGAGCAGCTCTGCCGCAACAACGAGCGGCTCGAGATCATATCTTACACTGCCAGCCGACTGCTCGAGAGCAAGACGCCCCGGCGGATCGTGAGGGATCTGTGCCTGAAGGTAATGAAATTCCTGGACTGCCATGTCTTTTTTAATTATCTCATTGATGAGCGGGAAGGGCGCCTTCACCTGAATGCATGGGCAGGCATCCCGGAGGAAAAGGCCCGGGAGATTGAATGGCTGGAATACGGCGAGGCCGTCTGCGGCTTGGTGGCTCAGCAGGGCTGCAGGATTGTGGCCGAGAATATCCAAGAGACTCTTGACTCAAGGGCGGAGCTGGTGAGATCCTTTGGCGTCAAGGCTTATGTCTGCTATCCGCTGCTGGATCAGGGCAAAGTTATCGGCACGCTTTCTTTCGGCACCAGTTCGCGCCGTTCATTTAGCGAAGAAGATCTGGGGATGATGAAGTCGGTGGCGGAGCAGGTCGCGCTCGCCACTGGCCGCATCAGAGCCGAAGAGGCCTTGCGGGAGAGCGAGGAGCGCTTCAGATTATCTCTGCAGAACGCGCCTGTTTCGGTGGCCGCTCAGGACAGGGAACTTCGCTTCCTCTGGGCATACAACCAGAAGACCGTGAACCCTGTCGAGGTTGTGGGAAAGACTGATAGGGAACTGTTCGAGCCGCAGGAAGCTGAGCACTTGATTGAGCTAAAGCGCCGGGTACTTGAGACTGAGTCGGAGGTTCGCGAGCAGATATGGTTCATGCGTAGCGGCAAGCCGATGTTTCTCGATGTTTTCCTGGAGCCGATTCGTGATGTGGCGGGAAGAGTTACAGGCATCGGGATCGCCACTGTTGATTTGACGCCGATGAAGCTGGCTGAGGAGGCTTTGCGCGAGAGCGAGGCGCGAGCGCGTCTGGCAGCCGAAAACGGCGAGGTCGGCACTTACACTCACGACTTCATTTCCAACCAAAGCTACTGGTCTCCTGAACTCAAGAGGCTCTTCGGCTTGATGGCGAATGAACCGTTCCTTCTGGATGCGGATGGAGTGCCGATAGCCGTCCATCCCGCGGACCGCCCGGCCTATCTGGCAGCCATGACATCGGCCAATAATCCCTACGGTGATCGAAACGGAGTCTTGGAGATGGACTATCGCATCGTTCATTCCGAGGGTCATGTTCGATGGCTGCGGGTCCGCGGGACCACGGAATTCGCGGGAGATGCAGATGCCGGGAACCTGTACCCCTGGCGCGCGTCAGGCGCTGTGGTCGACATCACAGAGCGCAAAAACTTCGAGGAAGCGCTCCGCAAGGCCAAGGATGAGCTTGAGCTGCGTGTCCAGGAGAGGACCGCTGAGTTGAATCGGGCGAAGGTGGAGCTGGAATGCTCAAATGCCGGGCTGAAGGCGGAGATTGTTGAGCATGAAAAGACGGAAAAAGCTCTGCGCGAGGCCAAGGAACTGGCAGATGCAGCAATTCAAGCCAAATCAGAGTTTATGGCCAACATGAGCCATGAAATCCGAACTCCCATGAATGCGGTAATCGGCATGACCAGCCTGCTTCTCGATGGTGACGCATTGAACGAAGAGCAAAGAGACTTCATCGAGACGATCAGGATGAGCGGCGATGCGCTCATGGTCATAATAAACGATATTCTGGATTTCTCGAAGATGGATCAGGAGAAAACGGTGCTGGAGGAGCAGCCTTTCAGTATTCGCAGATGCATTGAAGAGTCCATCGACCTGGTAGCGGTTCAAGCCAACGAGAAAAAACTGAATCTTGTTTATTTAATTGATAAGAACGTTCCCGACGATATATTAGGAGATCCGGCGAGATTGCGCCAGATACTTGTCAATTTGTTGAATAATGCAGTCAAATTCACATCGGAGGGCGAGATCAGACTTTTCGTCTCAGAAAAGGCAGTCTCGGATAAGGCATTTTCCAAAAAACACGAGATTCATTTCGCAATTCAAGATACAGGGATCGGCATCTCTCCGGAAGATAACGAGAAATTGTTCAAACCATTCAGCCAGGTCGAGACTTCTGCAACACGCAATTATGGGGGCACAGGTCTTGGGCTGGCCATAAGCAAGAAGCTCGTGGAGCTGATGGGCGGCAGGATTTGGGTGGAAAGCGTTCTTGGAAAGGGCTCGACATTCCATTTCACCATCAACCTTCTCGCAGCCCCAACAGATGCGAAGCCCTTCTTGAATATCATTCAGCCTCAGCTTGTGGGCAAGCATGTGCTGATAGTCGATAATAATAAAACCAACCGTCATATCTTGGGTCTTCAAACATATTACTGGGGAATGGTGCCCCTGATCGCGTCCTCGGGCCGGGATGCTCTCAGTTGGATTCAGAGAGGGGACGACTTTGATTTGGCTATCCTTGATGGAGATATTGCCGATATCGACGGATTAGTGTTGGCCGAGGAGATGCGAAAAATCAGCGTTACTCTGCCGTTGGTGCTGCTCGCCTCTCTGGGCCGGAGCGAGGCCCCGGATATATTCACTGCCGTTCTCACCAAACCCATCAAGCTGGCTCAATTATTCATGGTACTGCTCGATCTTTTCGCCGGTAAGCCAATGGAAGGATCATCTCAGGTTAGTGGTGCCGATGAGAATGTATCGGTTCATTCACCATCGATTCATTCACCACGCATCCTGCTCGCCGAGGACAACTCATCAAATCAAAAGGTCGTTATGGCAATGCTCAAGCGCCTGGGCTGCAGCGCGGACCCCGTTGCCAATGGAATAGAAGCCCTGCAAGCCCTCGGTCGCCAGCATTACGATATCGTGCTCATGGATGTCAGAATGCCCGAGATCGGCGGACTGGATGCAACGAGGATTATTCGCCAACGCTGGCCGGATAACGGTCCCAAAGTGATAGCCATAACAGCTTCTGCCCTGGAAGGCGATATGAAGAAATGTCTGGATAGCGGCATGGATGATTATATCAGCAAACCTGTGAAGATAAGCGATCTGGAGGAAGTATTGAATAGATATTGGCCAGGGTCTAACGGTTGCTAGTATCTCATTACTAATTATTTTTTATGGTTCGCACTACCATCGAGTCAAGCATTTTTGGATCAAGCATCGCTCCGATCTTTGCCAACTTATTTAATTATTTAATTATGATTGACTGATTATTTGGCATATCTAATATAATATATTTCGTTATTAATTTCTTGTGAATAAGCTTAAATATAATTCAGTACTATCAGTTGTATGGTTTAATGATTGGAAATTTTGGCGTCAGTGGGCTGCATATTTTGCTGGCAGAAGATGATGCATTAAATATGAAAGTCTTGCAGCTAATGCTCAGGCATATGGGATGCTCTGTAGATACGGCTTCAAACGGTTTCGAAGTCTTGTTGGCCCTTGAGCGGCAGTCGTATGACATAATCCTGATGAACATCTGCATGCCTCGGATGGACGGCCTGACGGCTACTAAAATTATCCGCCAACGACTGCCGAATGAGCGGCTTAAGATTATTGCATTAACCGCCAGCGGCTTTCAGGGGTTTCGGGAGAAGTGTCTTGAAGCCGGCATGGATGATTATGTAAGCAAGCCGGTGAAGATGGGTGAACTTGCCGAGATGCTGAGAAAATATTGGCCCTTGCATTATGACTGCGATTGGAATGGGTTAAGGAATGCGATATGCGCTTGTGATGCACGCCGGAAAACTCGTTTATTCGATGTTTAAAGTGCCTGGAATCCTGGCCTATCAAAAGAGATTGATAAGATAGGCGACTAGAGAAATCAGCAGCAAGGAGTTTTCATACAGCACTTTTTGCCTTCACGCACTTCTATTAGATTGCTCCCATTAGATTGCTCCCGATCAGTTTCTCCATGAACGAAAAGAATCCTAATAATAGTTACCGATCATGCCGAGATTTCGAGAATATTTAATATTCAAGGAAACGAAAGCGGCAAAATCAAATGGTAGGCGCTTTGGGAAAACATATTTCAGGAAAACATATATTTGCTTTCCATTGATATGATTGTATTGATGGAGCATCTATGGTTTAGAGCACGATTTTCGCTTGCAGCGATTCTGATCGAGTTAATTTTATTTGCTTGGATTCTATCTTGCCCGGCCTTCGCCTACGGCAGCAGCTCCGAGGATTTGATAGGGGCCTTCTCAATGCAGAAGACCATCAAGCTTGCCGGCAGCAGCGAGTGCTTTTCTTCTTCGGATGCAATCGATCCGCTGGTTCCACCACAATCCCAGGCAGCCGGTGCTGGTGCCCTGGCTGATGATCAGCCGCCAAGTCTGGCCGGCTTTGATTTTGAGCCGACGACAATCTCATCGAGATCGGATCAGACCGTCAACCTAACCGCCCACATCATAGACGACCAGAGCGGCCTGTGGGCATCGGCTGTGTATTTTGAGGCACCGTCCAGCAGTCAGACGGCAGTGGCGCTCTTTAATTCGGGAAACCGGACTTCCGGCGGCTCGAAAGACGGCATCTACACGGTGCGTATGCGTCTTCCCAAAGACGACATGAACATGGTAGAAACCGGCTACTGGCAGCTCTTGAATATCACGTTAGTGGACGGAGACAACAACCACAGAATCTTGCAGTCTGATGATCTGGCGCGTCAGGGTTTGCCGGTCAAGTTACTGGTTGTCTGACTGCAATTGCCTTCGAGGTCAAATCGATGGCCCAGAAGGCTTGTTTTGCTGCCGCGGGTTCTATTCACCCATAATCTGCACGATTATCTTTCGATGCCGTGGCCGGTTGTCCAGTTCCAGGAAGACGATTTGCTGCCAGGTTCCCAGCATCAGTCTTTTCCCGGAAAAGGGAACCACCAGGCTCGGACCGATCAGCGAAGCTCGAATGTGCGAATGGCCGTTTCCGTCATGCCATCGCAGGTTATGAGCATAATCGATCTCCTGGGGCGCGAGCCTCTGCAGGGCATCGCCGAGGTCCGAAGCCAGGCCGTCCTCGTATTCGATGGTCGTCACGGCCCCCGTCGCTCCGGGGACGAAAACGGTGGCCGTTCCCGCTTCCAGGTCGGAGTCCAGGACTATGCCCTGCACTTCTTCAGTAATATCTTTCAGGTCGCCGCTGCGGGTCTCAAACTCAATGTATCTGGTTATGATCATGCAAATCAACTCGGTCTTGCTTTTTGCTCCAACTTCGCAATGTTTTATGCTGCTTTATGCCCGGCTTCGCTTCCAACTTCATTATAAGTCGAATCCGCATCGCTTCGGCTCTTCTTCGCTTCATTTCGCCGCGGCTTCGAACTCGCTCAAAAACTTATTTATCACCAGCCGAGCATATCTATTTCGATGACATACTACGCGACGGTCAGGCGTATTCTTATAATTGTCTTCATATTAAATTTACTTGTGGCTCTGGCAAAGGGCGGATGGGGGCTGTATACCGGCTCGCTGTCAATGACCTCGGACGGGCTGCACTCGCTCTTTGATTCCTGCTCCAACATCATCGGCCTGGTAGGCATCTCCCTGGCCTCGCGCCCCCCCGATCGGGAGCATCCTTACGGACACTCCAAGTTTGAGACATTTGCGTCTTTGGGGATTGCCGTTCTTCTCTTCGCCAGTTGCTTCCAGATAGTCATGGCTGCAACCAATCGCGTCCTCCATCCGGCTGTGCCGGAGGTCAATGAAATCAGCTTTGCCATCATGGGCGGGACGCTTGCTATCAATGTGGGCATCGCCGCATACGAGTACATCATTGGCAGGAGGCTGAAGAGCAGCATTCTGGTGGCCGATTCCATGCATACTCGCAGCGATGTCTATGCTTCTGTGGGGGTCATCGCCGGCCTGGTGGCAGTCAAGATGGGCTACCCTCTGGCCGATCCCATCATTGCTTTGCTCATCACCGGATTGATCATCCTGACCGGCCTTGAGATCATCAAAGACAGCTCCAAGATACTGCTGGACAAAGCTTTGATCGAGGAGAACGTCATCGCAAAGCTGGCAATGTCCGTGCCGGGAGTGTGCAGCTGCCACCGCATCCGAACAAGGGGAGCGCCGGGGCAGATGTATGTGGATTTGCATATCGGCGTGGACTCGTCTTTATCGCTTGAGGCGGCGCATAAAGTTGCAGAAGAGGTCGAAGACCGGATCAAAGGCTCCGTCGAGGGCGTGGAGGATGTGGTAGTGCACATGGAGCCAAAGGATTACTGCGAATTGAGCCGTGATTTGAACGGCAAATCGAATGATGGTCAAACCGGCAAAAGGACGGAGGAGGAATAAACAAATGAGTCAGAAGCTAGATCAGAGGATAGCGATCACTATTTCCGAAGCGGGAGGCACGGGGGCGAGGGCCTTTTCCTGCAGGATCTTGATTGGTGAAGATGTCGTATCGGAAGGGCAATTGACCCCGGTCGAATCCCAGCAGGTGCGGGAGATGGCGGCGCAATATGCCTCGCTCTTCCGAAAAGGCTGCGCGGTCAGGGAGGCGCAGGACTACCTCTCCATCCTGGGTGACGGGCTCTTCCAGTTATTCTTCGAGAAGGGTTGGCAGGACTTCAAGGGCCGACTCTCATCAGGCGGGGACCTGATCGTCGCGTCTACCAGTCCCGATGCTTTGCAGCTCCCCTGGGAGTATCTAAAATTCGCCGGTGAGGCGGTCGGTTTTAGCGAAAGGTTCAGCATAGTTCGCCGTCCGATGGCCGAGGCGGCGCAGACAGCCTCTCAAATCCAGAGCGCAAAGCTTGAGCCGGGGCCTTTACGCGTGCTCTTTGTGGCCTGCGAGCCTCTTGATTATGCTCTGGAGGAGCAGGGCTTCTTGCGGACGATGGAAGGCCGGGATGCAGTCCTGCAGATCGGCGACCTCGGCACGTTCGATGAGCTGAAAATGCATGCCAAAACTTTTCGCCCACACCTGGTTCATCTCGTCGGGCTGGCAAAGATTTCGAGCGGCAAGGCGCTCTTTGTCGTGCAGGACGAGGATGGTCGGTCGGATGCAAAGACCGGAACTGAAGTGGCAGAAGCTTTGAAGGGGTGCGGCGTGCAGTGTCTCATTTTCGGTGGCTGCCAGAATGATCACCCAGAATCTCTTGATCTGCTGGCCATGAGCGCGGCGGAGCATCTGCCTCTGGCTGTGGCCTGGAATGGTTCAGCAGCCTCAGCGGCTGCATTCTACGAAGCACTGGCGCAGGGCAAGTCCATTGGCGAGGCACTGGGAACGGCCCGTCGAGATGCTCGGGATTCATGCCTCAAGGAAGGAAAAGTCTGCGCCCTGCCGATTCTATACTCTTCCACAGATCAACAACGCATATTTGATGCCGACAAGACGCCGGGGGGCGCAACAAATTGGGATACTGTCAGGAATGTTCTGGAGCCTCTGCCGGGAATGGCAGAGGGACATGCATTCAATTTCGTGAACCGAAGACGGGATCTGCATCGTCTCCTTCCGGCTATGCAAAGCGGCGCGGCTCGCACGATTGTCATCACAGGAAAGAGCGGCATGGGCAAAAGCGCTCTGGCCACCAGGCTCGCCCGGCAGCTTGCTCTTTTCGGATATTCCATCATTCCCGTCTACAGCTCTCGAAATAATCCCTTGAGCGCAGCGCGATTCCTGGAGGCGGTCATCGGCTTTTTGACCAGGATCGGCAAGCCGAAGGAGGCACAGGATCTGCGAGACGCAAAAACGCCCCTGGCGGACAGGCTGAAGAGCGCGCAAAAATTGCTTAATGAGGGAAAATATCTGATCCTGTGGGACGGCCTGGGCCTGGAAGAGAAGACTGGCCGCATCAACGATGCAGAGCTGGCGGCGTTCTATTTGCAGACTCTGAAGGGAATGGAGAGCAGCCGGGCTATCATCACCTGCTCGGCTCTTCCCGCCGATGCATTGACACTGCCCAAGCGTGCCTGGGAGTGGCCGCTGTCGGGCCTGGCCGGGAGCGCATTTATCAAATTCCTGCTGCTGGACGAGGCAGTGACTGAGCGGTATCGCCGCGGCGAGACCGGCTACGAAGAGCTTTTCAAGCTTTATTCTCTGGCGGCGGGAAATCCCGGCCTCCTGGCTCCGGCCACGCAAGCGGCCAGGATCGGTGATGGAATTCAAAGCAGCGACGACATCCCGAAAGCAGGGCTCTCCCTCTTGGGCCCGGATTTGCGTCTCTCCTTGGGTCGGGCGGCGGTTTTCGGAATAGCCGTCAATTCTGCGGGCCTGGCGGCCGCAGCCGGGATCTCGGAGAGTGCTGCTGATGAATTGGCTGGGAAATTGCAGCGGCTCATGCTGGCTTATCCTGTGAGAAAGCTGCTCTGCGTGCAGCCCTTCCTCCGGCCCGGTTTCCTGGAGGCTCTGTTGCCGGAGGAGCGAGTCGCAGCGGAAAAGGCGGCAGCAGTGTTTCTGAGGGATCTGGCGGAAGAAGGACAGGCATCAATGCTCGGGCTTTCTCGGTTAGATGCATTGCTGGAGGCGCGGGGGCACTATCTTGCCGCTGGAGACACGCCGAATGCAAGAACCGTCACGAGCCGCATCAGCAGCTATTTGGTTCGGCGGGGCTACTATGCGGAAGTGATCCGGCAAAACCTGCCGATCCTGGGAATGGAAAAGCATCCCGAGCCTATGAACTGGATTGCGCAAGCCTTTATGGAGCTGGGCAATTTTTCCAAAGCTGCAGAATGGTACGCTCGCGCCCTGGAGAGCGGTCCGGATAGAATTGCCCTTCAGGGCCTGGGCATGCTCCTTCTCCGCCAGGGTAAGAACGAGCAGGCACGTGAGAGCTTTTGCCAAGCTGAGGAGATCTGCCGCGTCGAGGGCGATACAGCCGGGGTGGCGGCAGCGCTGCAGGGGCTTGCGTCGATCGATTTGCTGCAGAAGGACTACGACGCTGCCATGGAAAAGATGCAAAAAACCCTCGATATCTTGGAGAAACTGGGAGATCTGCGCAGTCTGTCCTCTACGCTGCAGAGCATGGCCATGCTCGACTTCAACCGCGGCAACCTTGAGGCTGCCCGGACCAGGCTGGCGCGGGTCGTGGCGTTGCTGAGTCGTATCGATGACCGGCCGAGCATGGCCGAAGCGCAATATGCTCTGGCCTCCATCGACTTCGAGAAGGGTGACTATGATCCTGCGGTAGAGGAGTTCCGGCAAGCCCTCCAACTCAAGCGCGAGATTGGCGAGCTGCGGGGGGAGGCGGCCATTCTGCACAACCTCGGCCTGATCGAGTCCCAGAGGGGCAACAAAGAGGCCGCCTGGGAGAATTTCCGAGGCGCTCTGCACGTCTACCAGGACCTTTGCGACAAGCCGGGCGAGGCGGGGGCCTTCTTCCAGCTCGGCGCTCTAGCCGTGCAGATGAATAAGATGCCGGAGGGCCTGCGCCTGATGGCTCTGGCCGCCGTGGTTTTAAGGAGCATCAAGAGCGATGAGGTCAAGAACGTCGAGCCGATGGTTGAGCGGTTGGCGGCAAAGCTGAGCTACAGCCAGGAGCAGTTTATGGTTATGGTGCAGGAGGTCTTGCAGAGCTATCTCAAGGACCGGGGCAGGGGGCTGGTGGAAAAGGCATTGGCGAAAAAATAACGCTGCTGGAGATCAAGCCGGTTTAGTGGCAATCAGTCCACTTTAGCCATGAACCTAAAGGAAGCTCATCCTTGATGATCTCTTCCAGTTTCATTTTATCCAGAGGCCGCTTTGTCGCGGCGGCTTTTTCCGGGGCATCAGTTTCTCCTTTAGCCTGGAATGCAAGGGCTCTTGAGATCATGGGCAACATCCTCGACTCTGCCTCGATCATGCAATAGCCCGTCCTGGCCCCTCCGGCACGGCGACCAAAAGCGAGCGAGACTATCTTATTCGGAGAGCCGCAAGTCGGTCCTCTGCAGCGCCTGGGGTCTCCCGGAGGGAATCCTCGGTCTTTAATAAAAATCCCCGGCGGATCAAGTGCCCTGATCTCCTCGATAAGAAGCTTGATCCCGTCCTCCTCGCCGTCGATGATTGCCCCAAAGCAGGTCTCTTTGACGTTTACGCTGTGTTTTGAATCATAGACCATCGAGGATACGTCAGATGGAAGGATATCGGTGCACTCGGGGGAGGTTATTACGTACTTTGTGACCCTCACATTGTCGCCTTCATATATTGCTCTCGCATCCATATCACGTTCTTGCGTTTACACCTTCTGAGCCGTGTCCTCCGAACTTGAAGAAGACTTATCCAGAAAATGCGCCGCCGCCGCGCCGAGGATGGTCAATCCAGCGCCAAGAGCAATAGCCGACCAGGAGAGCTGCAGCATCAGGAAGAGATTGACGACGATGCCTAAAAGCGGCAGAATCGGCAGCTTCCCCCAGGAAAAAGGCACCCGAAAGGGCCTGGCCAATTCCGGCCTCCTGTAGCGGAGACGTATCAGGGCGGCGTTGATGACCATAAAAGTCAGAAAGACTGTGAAATTGTTGACGTTGGCCACGAACGATATGTCCTGCAGAAAGACAAATGCCATGCACATTATCGTGACCAGGACTACGGCCGCCCAGGGCGTTTTGGTGCGCGGGTGAACAGACGCCAAAATCAAAGGAAGCGACGAGGATTCCGCCATGCCGAAGACGATCCTGGATGCCGCCAGGAGCATGAGCAGCACGGTGTTGGTGGTAGCAAAGAGCGCCATCACTGATATGGCAAGCGAGGCGTTCCGGCCCAAAGCGGCATGGGCAATATCGGAAAACGGAGCGGATGAGGTGGAAAGCTCCTGCCAGCCAAGGACGCTTGTGGCGCACAGTGCTACCAGAATATACAGAATGATGCTCGCCGAGATGGCCAGAATCAATCCGCGAGGAATGTTCTTTTCCGGATCTTCCGCTTCCTCGGAAAGCTTGACCATATCCTCAAAGCCGATGAATGCAAAGAATATCAGAGCCGATGCCTGAAAGACGCCGGAAAGGCCGAAGGGCATCTCCAGATAATTGACGCTGCCCAGATGAGGAATGCCGACAACTATCACAAAGAAGAGCCCCGCCGCCTCGATCAGTGTGAAGGCGATGGCGAACCTTGCCGACTGTTTGATGCCGGTGAAGATCAGGACGGCCAGGAGGGCCACCAGCACCAGGGCGGCAGGCAGAATTGGTGCCCCCGTCAGTGCCTGAAAGTATCCGGCAAAGCCCAAAGAGACGGTGGCGGCTCCGATTACGCCGCTGAATATGATCAGCCAGCCGATGACGAAGGCGGGAAAGCGGCTGAATGCCTGCGCCGTGTACTCATACTCGGCGCTGGCCCTGGGAAACATGGACGACAGCTCCGCGTAGGCCAGGCCGGTGAGGAGGGCGACCAGCGACGAGATGGCAAACGAGAGCCATACGGCGTTTCCTGCCAGGCCCGCCGCCTCGCCGATGAGCGCATAGATGCCGGCACCCAGGATTATGCCGATGCCGGACAGCGTGATCTCGAAGAGGCCCAGGACGCGTTTTAATTCCGCCTTTGCTTTCACAAAATAATCTTCGACTGTATACTATTTAGTGCTTTTCAGCTTTGAGTTCCTCTTGCTGGGAGATGCTGCGAAAACGCCTTTGTGATAGCAGCAGAGAAGAAGTAAAATTATATAATACAAGAATATAATATAAGAATCGCAGGATATATCTTCCAAGAGAACCTAAATTTGATGAGAGTTTATGGACCTGGAAAAATATGTGGACTTGGAAGGGTTTATGGACTTGGCCTGGAGCTGACTAAATTTATGTATGGTGTTAAAGACAAATTTCCCCATTTGCCGGAAAGGCTCTCCGGACTTAGAGAGCTTGCCTACAACCTCTGGTGGAGCTGGCATCCGGAAGGCAGAGCCGTCTTCAAGCTGCTCAACCGCCAGGGCTGGCATCTGAGCAATCACAACCCGGTAAAGATGCTCAACCGCATGGATAAAGAAGCCCTGCAAGCTGCGTCCCAAGACCCTCACTTTCTCAGGCACTATGACGCAGTCATGGCTCGATTCGAGAGCTACATGGACATCTCCCGCGGCTGGTTCGGTGAGAATATCGCCGATCCTAAGAAGCATAATATCGCCTATTTCTCAGCCGAGTACGGGCTGCACCATGCTCTGCCCTTTTATGCCGGAGGCCTCGGATTTTTAGCAGGGGATTTCCTGAAGGAGTGCAGCGACCTCGGCATCCCTATGGCAGC
>RPOO01000001.1 GCA_003857025.1 Methanothrix sp. | reverse complement strand
ATGTTTGAAGGATATCAGCATGCTGCACGTGAGATGTGTCTGATGGCCATAAGGATCCTGCAGCAAATCGGTGATCGTGTGGGTGAAGCAGCGACATTCCACCAGCTAGGTATTCTCGCTTGGGAGCAGGGTCGGGTGCAAGAAGGGCTAAGACTTGTGGCCCTTTGCTGCTTCGTGGATGCGTCCATTGGCCATAGGGACGCCCCAAGCGATTTTAAAGTTCTCTCCGACATGGCGTCGGAACTTGGCTACACCAAGAAAAAGCTCGAAGCCCTGCTGAAGGATGTGGCTGAGGCTTACCAGAAGGATGACGGCAAAAGATTGCTCAATGAAGCCTTCCCGCAAGTTGATCCTGACTCGCGTTCAGTTGATCGCTAGTCCATTTCTTTTCTCCAAACCTTTTTATATATCTACCATCTTCAGAGGATGGAAACCTGATGACCGGATGCCGCGAGAGAGCCATTGTAATCCCGTCCTCTCTCACAATGGAGAGTAGGGATGGGCGCGTAAATACGCTCAAGGTTGGCTTGATCGCTAGGGCAGCCGCAGTCTTCCGCATGAACCGCATCGTGATCTACCGAGATCCCGAGTTCAATGACACGCGGTTTATCACAATGGTGCTGCGTTACATGGATACCCCGCAGTACCTGCGTCGAATGCTCATCCCCCGCAGGGAGGAGCTTCGCCATGTGGGAGTTCTGCCGCCGCTGCGCACTCCTCATCATCCAATAAACTCAAAATCGGAATCGCTCAAGATTGGCGAGTTTCGCGTCGGAGCAGTCGTTGAAAGCGTCGGATCTGATGGCGGCGTATGGGTGGAAATCGGAATCGATCGCCCAATTCCCCTCCGCACCGTGGGTAGGTACTCGGTGGGGCAGCGCCTAAGTGTCAGAATCTTTTCGCATAACCCGCTCGCCGCTGAGCCAGTGGACCAGAAGGATATCCCTCATTACTGGGGGTTTGAAACCGAAGTAGTGGACAGCCTTGAAGGCTACCTGGCATCGAAAGATGTCGCCTCCGTGCTTCTTACCTCCATAAAAGGAAAGGCGATAACGCCAGAAATCCTCCAGCAAATGGGTCAATTGGGCCAGAAGCGCGATCTTGTGGTGGTATTCGGCTCACCCGCACGAGGCGTAGATGCGTTCTTGAGTTGTGAAACAATTGGCAGATATGACATGATTAACACCATTCCGCACCAGGGAACAGAGACGGTTCGACTTGAAGAGGCCGTCTTCGCGACGCTCGCATTGCTCAACCTGGCGCAGATGGAGGACTAAATGGCAACGATACATCGACCAAGAAGAGGTTCGCTATCCTACAGCCCAAGAAAGCGGGCGAAGAGCGAGGTTCCCAGAATCAGAAGCTGGCTTGAGGGGGATAAGGCCAGGATAGCAGGCTTTGCAGGTTACAAGGCCGGCATGACCCACGTCATGATGATAGACGACAGACCAAGGAGCCTCACCGAGGGCATGGAGATCTCCGTGCCCGTCACCGTACTGGAGGTCCCTCCCATGAACATCGTGGCTGTGCGAGTCTACGAGAGCTACAATGGCGGCCTTCGGGCTGCTGGCGAGGCATGGGCCGAGAATCTCAGCCCCGATCTGGCCAGAACCATTACCGTACCCAAGAAGACTCACGGAACATCCGATCTCGCAGCCATAGGCTCGGACATCGTTGATGTCAGAGTTCTGGCACACACCAATCCGATGCTCATCACCGGAATTCCCAAGAAGCTTCCCGAGCTGATGGAGATGCCCGTCAACGGCGGCTCCATGATGGACAGGCTCAAGTTCGCTCAGAATTTGCTGGGCCAGCAGGTGCCTATCTCCAGCGTCTTTGATCTGGGCGATTTGCTGGATGCTTCCGCCGTGACCAAGGGCAAAGGAACACAGGGCCCGGTCAGGCGCTGGGGCATTGCCATCGCCAAGAGAAAGCACGCCCGCACCGGCAAGGTGCGCCACGTCGGAAACTTGGGTCCCTGGCATCCAGCGCACATCAGCTGGCGCGTACCGCAGCTGGGTCAGATGGGATACCACCAGAGGACGGAATTCAACAAGAGGCTCATGTTCATCGGCAACGACGGCGCGGAGATAACGCCCAAAGGCGGATTCCCCGGCTACGGACTGGTGCGCAATCAGTACGTCCTGATCAAGGGCAGCGTTCCCGGACCGATCAAGAGAATGGTCAGAATGAGACATGCCGTCAGACCAGGAGCTAATTTCGTGAAAGCGCCTGAGTTCCTCTATGTGAGCAAAGAATCCAAACAGGGGGTCTAGGCGATGAAGGCAAATGTCATTGATCTATCAGGAAATACAAGCGGTCAGGTCGAGCTTCCTCCCGTCTTCGACGAGGAGTACAGGCCGGATCTGATCAAGAGGGCAGTCTTGGCCGCTCAGGCCAACCGGCTTCAGGCTTACGGTCCTCACTTTTACGCCGGCATGAACACCTCTGCCCAGTCCTGGGGTCCGGGACACGGTGTCTCCAGGGTTCCCAGAATTAAGAACGGCAGAAAGGCCGCGGGAATACCCATGGCCGTCGGCGGACGCAGGTCTCATGCACCACAGCCGAATGCCGATTACACCGAGAAGGTAAACATCAAGGAGAGGCGCAAAGCCATCCGCTCGGCCATAGCCGCAACGTCCTGCACCGAGCTTGTAGCCGCTCGCGGTCACAAGTTCACCCGAGAGCTGCCGGTTGTTGCACAAGACTCGCTGGAATCCCTCAACAAGACCGTTGACGTCAAGAAGTTCCTGGTGGCAGCAGGCTTGTGGGACGATGTCATGAGGGCGAAGGACGGCAGGCATATTCGCGCCGGCAAGGGCAAGCTGCGGGGAAGGAAGTTCAAGGGCCGAAAGAGCGTGCTCATCGTCGCCGGAACCGATAGCGGTCTTGGCAAAGCAGCCAGGAATCTGCCCGGTGTGGACTTCATCACCGTGGAGAAGCTGAATGCCGAGATGCTGGCACCCGGTACTCACGCCGGGAGACTGACTGTTTGGACAGAGTCCTCCCTGCAAAAGCTGAGTGCAAAGAGCTCTTCGGAGGCCAAGCAATGATTATCAAGAGTCCATACGTCACAGAAAAGGTCACCGGCATGATCGACTCCAACGACACGCTGGAGTTCCTGGTGAACATGCAGTCCACCAAGCCGGAGATCAAGAGGGCCCTGAAGGAGCTTTACGATGTCGATGTCCTGACAGTCAGGACCATGGTAACTCCCCGGGGACAGAAGAAGGCCATCGTCAAGCTGGTCGGAGAGGGAAGCGCGAACGAGCTAGCCACAAGGCTGGGACTGCTGTAGGTGGATTACAATGGGACATCGAATCATATCTCAGAATAGAGGTGCTGGAGGTCCAACGTACAGGGCACCCTCTCATAGATACAGGGCGGACATCAAGCACATCAAAGTCGATAGCAATGAAACCATTAAAGGCGTGGTCCAGGAGATCATGCGCGACCCTGCCCGAACCGCTCCCGTGGCGCTCGTGGCATTGAGCAATGGTGAGATGAGATACATCCTGGTTCCCGAGGGAATGTTCGTGGGCCAGGAGGTCGCATGTGGCATTTCGGCTCCAATCGAGCCTGGAAACACTCTGCCGCTGGCAGAGATTCCTGAGGGAATTCCCATCTGCAACGTCGAATCTCAGCCGGGTCACGGCGGCCAGTTTGCCCGCTCCTCCGGTGTTTGCGCCATTCTCGTGGCTCATGATGTCGGTCAGACCGTCGTCCAGCTCCCCAGCGGAGAGATGAAGTGGCTCAGCCCGAAATGCTTGGCGACCATCGGTGTCGTTGCCGGAGGCGGCCGTCTGGATAAGCCTCTGGTCAAGGCAGGAAAGAGCTTCTTCAAATTCCAATCCAAGGCCAAGAAGTGGCCCATCGTCAGAGGCGTAGCAATGAACGCAGTAGACCATCCCTTCGGTGGCGGTGGCCGCCAGCATCCGGGCAGGCCAAAGACCGTGAGCAGAAATACACCTCCGGGCCGAAAGGTTGGTTCGATCGCCGCACGAAGAACCGGTAAGCGCTAGGTGATTGATTTTGGCTAAGAAAGCAGGATCCAAGCTTCCAAAGAGAAAGGAAGAGTTCTTGTACCGGGGCCGGAAGATTGCCGACCTCGCCAAGTTAAGCATAGAGGAGCTTGCCGTGTTGCTTCCAGCGCGGCAGCGCAGATCAATTAAAAGAGGCCTGATGAAGGAGAACAAGAAGCTCCTGACAGGCATCAAGAATAAGGACTCCGTTCGAACCCATATCAGGAACATGGTAGTCCTTCCCGATATGGTGGGCAAGAGCCTGGAGATCTACAACGGCAAGAGCTTCGAGAAGGTCGAGGTCATGCCCGAGATGGTTGGGCACTACTTCGGCGAGTTCGCTCTGACGCGCGGTCGCGTGCAGCACGGTGCCGCCGGTGTGGGCGCTACCAGATCGAGCAAGTATGTGCCGCTGAAGTGAGGTGTGAGACTTGGGCAGATTGAATTATTCGCTTACGCCTGCAGGACGCTCTTCAAGGGCCATGGGGATGGAGCTTCACATCTCACCAAAGCACGCCCGCGAGATTTGCAGGACTCTAAAAGGCATGCGAGCCAACTACGCCAAGGCCTATTTAGAGGATGTAGTGGCTCTGAAGAAGGCGGTGCCCTTCAAGCGCTACAATAGAAATGTAGCTCACAGGCACGGCCTGGTGGGCGCTGATGCCGGCAGATATCCGGAGAAAGCGGCAAAAGCCGTTCTGGTCGTTCTGGAGAACGCCCTCGCCAATGCCGAGTACAAGGGAATGGAGGCCGAAAAGATGAGGATCTACCATGCCGGTACTCATAAGGGCAGAACCATCCGCGGATGGATGCCCCGCGCTATGGGAAGGGCGACCCCAAAGAATACCGAGACCGTCTCTGTTGAGATGATCTTGACTGAGGTGAAGAGCTGATGTCCGTAGAGAAGAAGTTCGTTGCAGAGGGCATCACCAAAGCTCTCGTCGATGAGTACCTGGCAGTGGAACTGGAGCGGGCCGGATATGGCGGCATGGTTATGAACCGCACGCCAATGGGCACGCAGATCACGGTTTACGCTGAAAAGCCGGGCATGGTCATCGGAAAAGGCGGTAAATTGATCCGCAAGATCACCCGCGACCTGGATCGCAAGTTCCATCTGGATAATCCCCAGATCGACGTCCAGGATGTAGGACGCGGCGACCTTAATGGCAGAGTGGTGGCCAATCGTCTGGCGTCATCTCTCGAGCGCGGCTGGTACTTCCGAAAGGCAGGCCAGTCCATGATGCGCAGAGTTATGGACGCAGGGGCTCTCGGCTGCGAGATAGTTATCAGCGGCAAATTGACCGGTCCCCGGTCCAGAACCGAGAAGTTCATCTCTGGATACATCAAACACTCCGGAAGGCCGGCCATCGACCTTGTGGATAAGGGCTACTCGGTTGCTGTGAAGAAGCTAGGTGTCATCGGCTGTCAGGTAAGGATCATCCCGCCGGAAGTTCGGTTGCCGGACGATTTCCAGATTGTGAAGTTGCAGGCTCCACCGGCCCCTGTTGAGGTCAAGAAGAGTGCCCCGGTTCCGGCCCCCGCACCAGCACCAGCGCCCGTTGAGCCCAAGAAGAGCGATCTTGATCAGCTCCTGGAGTCTGAAGTCTCAGCCGCTGAGCCGAAGCCCGCCGCAGAAGTGCCTGTCGAGGGCGTGGCAGAGGATGCTCCCCTTCCCGAAGCGAAGGTCGACTCCGAGCCCTGCGCCAAGGAGGAGTGATCCGATATGGCGATCTTCAAGATTGACGAGATCCGAAACATGAACGAGGAGGAGATTGCAGAGGAGCTGCGAAAGCTCGAAAGCGAGCTCGTCCGCGAGAGAGGCGTCGTCACTGCTGGTGGCGCCCCCGAGAAACCCGGGAGGATAAAAGAAATCCGCAGAACCGTCGCCCGAATCAAGACGGTCCAAACGGAGCGAAAGCAGTGAATCTCTCCCCCGAGAACCTGGCCAGGCATGAATTGATCGGCCTTCGGGTCCACGTGGACTCGAACACCGATCCGGGACTGGTCGGCATCGAGGGATTGGTTGTGGACGAGACCAGGAACACGTTCCTCTTGGAGACGAAGCGAAAGATCGTTCGCATCGCCAAGTCGAACGCAAGCCTGATCTTCACCCTTCCCGATGGGCGAAGGGCGAGGGTCCAGGGATCGGTCCTGGTCTCGCAGCCCGAGAACAGAATAAGCAAGAGAATGCAGAGGACGAGGTGGAAGTTATGAGGGATATCGGACTGGACGTTAGCGCACCGAAGAAGGAGTGCAGCGATCCGAAGTGTCCCTTCCATGGTAATCTGTCCGTTCGCGGCCAGGTATTCGATTGCACCGTGGTCAGCGACAAGATGGATAACACCGTGGTAGTATTGCGTAAGTTCGAAAAGAAAGCAACGAAATACGAACGATTTGAGAAGAGGCAGTCCAAGATTCATGCGCACAATCCCCCGTGCATTGAAGCCAAAGAAGGGGATCGTGTCAAAATAGCGGAGTGTCGGCCCCTCTCCAAGACCAAGTCTTACGTGGTTGTGGAGGTCCAAAAATGAGAGGACATAAGGCCAAGATCCCAAGGGCGATCAACACTGGCGCATACCTGGATTGTGTAGACAATACAGGTGCGCGGACGCTACACGTCATTGCGGTCAAGAAATACCGTGGCGTGAAAAATAGACAGCCCTGCGCAGGAATCGGGGACATGGTAATAGTATCCGTGAAGAAGGGAACTCCAGAGATGCGAAAGCAGATCTTCAAGGCTGTCATCATCCGCCAGAGGAAGGAGTTCCGCAGGCCCGACGGTCTCAGAGTGAAATTCGAGGATAACGCAGCCGTTATCGTAGATGACGAGGGCGTTCCCAAGGGCTCTGAGGTTAAGGGGCCTGTGGCTCGCGAAGTAGCTGAAAGGTTCAGCAAGATCGCGTCCGCGGCATCAATGATTGTGTGATGATTATGAAGAGCATTCAGCCAAGGAAGCAGCGGAAGGCGAGGTATACTGCGCCGCTGCATATGCGTCAAAAGTACGTGCATGCACCCTTGAGCAAAGCTCTGCGCGAGGAGCTGAAGAAGCGCAGCGCGCAGCTTCGCAAGGGTGATACCGTCAAGGTAATGCGTGGAGATCATGCCGGTACGGAAGGCCTGGTGGAAGAGGTAAACCTGAAGAGGTGCACCATCAAGGTGGCTGGCGTGAGCAACTACCGTGCCGATGGAACCGAGGTTCCAAGGACCATTCATCCCTCCAATGTCATGATTGTAAAGCTCGAACTTGAGGATGCAAAGAGAGAGAAGATCTTCGCGAGGCGATCAGAATGAGCAGACACCAGAAGAGAGTAACTGTTCCAGTGAGCTGGCCTATTTCCAGGAAGACCCATGCATGGGTTGCCAAGGCCAGTCCCGGTCCACACTCTGCCGAGCAGAGCATCCCTCTCGTGACCGTAATTCGAGATATGCTCAAGCTGGTGGACAACGCCCGCGAGGCCAAGAGAATCCTCTACGAGGGCAAGGTGCTGATCGACGGAAAGGCACAGAAGGACTACAAGTTGCCGGTGGGCATCTTTGATGTCGTTTCTATTCCCCTTCTCAATCAGCAATACCGCATGATGAAGGATGTTCGCGGCATGTTCTATCTCAGCCCGATTGAGGCAATAGACGCCAAGAAGCTGGCCAGGATCGAGAACAAGACCATCATCACGGGCAAGAAGCTGCAGCTTAACCTATCCGACGGATCGAATAAGCTCGCAGACGGCGAGTTCAAGGTGGGCGATTCTCTGGTACTCTCCATCCCCGATAAGAAGGTCGAGGATAGGATCGAGTACAAGATCGGCAATCTGGCTATGGTCGTGGGTGGAAAGCACACCGGCCAGACGGGCAAGATCAAGGAGATCATAACCGTGAAGAGCTCCCAGCCCAACCGCGTCATCATCGCAGGCGACGAGGAGTTCGAGACCATCGAGGAGTATGTCTTCATGATTGGCCGTGATTCTCCGGCGATCAAGCTGGGGGGACGCTAGATGAATGTCATGCTTGAGCCCCGCATCGACAAAGTCGTCGTGCATGTGGGCGTAGGCGAGAGCGGTCAGAGGCTGGTAAACGCCGAGACCATTCTTAAAACCATAACGCATCAGTCCCCTGTTCGGTCCATCGCCAAGAAGACGCTTCCCAACTTCGGTATCAAGAAGAACGAGCCTATCGGTGCCAAGCTAACCCTTCGGGGAAAGGCGGCTGAGGAATTCCTGGCCATCGCTTTGAAGGCGGCAGGCAATAGCCTCAGAAAGAGCCAGTTCGACAACCAAGGCAACTTCTCTTTCGGCATTGAAGAGCATACCGATTTTCCGGGAATGAGATACGACCCGGAGATAGGCATCTTCGGCATGGATGTAACCGTGGCCATGAAGAGAGCCGGATATCGGATCGCTCGAAGGCGCGTCTGCCAGAAGAAGATTCCAAGTCGGCAGAGGCTCGGCAAGGATGATACTCTGGATTTCGTCCAGAAGAAGTTTGGCGTAGTGGTACTGGAGGCTGCATGAAGAAAGGAAAGAAGATCTTCGGAAGAGGTGCCAATACCTGCAAGCGCTGTGGGAATAAGAACGGCCTGGTGAGAAAGTACGGGATATACCTGTGCAGGCAGTGCTTCCGAGAGATCGCCCCTGAGATGGGCTTTAATAAGAATTCGTAGGTGGTCACACGTGTTGTTAGATCCACTAGCCGATGCGCTCTCCGTCATAAAGAATGCGGAAAGTGTAGGCAAGCCCGAGTGTATCATCCATCCCGCCTCCAAGCTCATTGGAAGAGCTCTTAAGGTTATGGCGGACCGAGGATACATCGGAGAATTTGAGTTCGTTGACGACGGAAAGTCGGGAATGTTCAGAGTAAAGCTCCTGGGAAGGATCAACCGCTGCGGCGTCATTAAGCCCCGGTTTGCCACCAAAGTAACGGAGCTTGAGAAATGGGAGAAGCGATTCCTCCCTGCCAGGAACTTTGGAGTGCTGATCCTGAGCACCAGCAAGGGAGTCATGGCTCATAGCGAAGCTAGGGCCCAGTCCCTGGGTGGGCAACTCCTGGCATACGTATATTAGGTGGTCGCAATGGCAAAAGAGATTGCACGACAGGTTGAGATCCCTGAAGGAGTTGCCGTGGCCGTTGACGGAAATACCGTCACGGTAAAAGGCCCCAAAGGCGAGGTATCCAGGCAGCTCTCCTATCCTGAGATAGAGATCAAGAAAGAGGATTCCATCCTGGTCGTGAATTCCAGGCTCGATCGCAAGCGGCAGAGGGCAATGGTGGGAACACTGGCGGCGCACATCGGCAATATGATTGCAGGTGTCACCAAAGGATATGAGTACAAGAT
Source organism: Methanothrix sp. (assembly GCA_003857025.1). Lineage (GTDB taxonomy): Archaea > Halobacteriota > Methanosarcinia > Methanotrichales > Methanotrichaceae > Methanothrix. The sequence continues at coordinate 28,911 of RPOO01000001.1, read as the reverse complement.
GAAGGTCGTGTACTCTCACTTCCCCATTCAGCTCAAGGCTGCTTCGGACGAGCTCATCATCAATAACTTCCTCGGCGAGAGGAGGCCTCGATCTGCCAAGATTTTGCCCGGAACCAAGGTAAACATCGGCAAAGATGAGGTAACCATCACCGGAATCGACAAGGAGCACGTTGGTCAGACTATGGCCAACATCGAGCAGGCAACAAGAGTGCGTGGATTCGATATCAGGATATTCCAGGACGGAATTTACCTGGTGGACAAGAGGTGACGAGGATGGCAGAGAGATTGCTGAGAGTTAGAGCCAGGCAGAAGTCCAAGAAGCCTGAGTTTAACTTTCATGATTCACATAAAAAGAAGAGGCTGCCCACAAGCTGGCGAAAGCCTCGTGGCCTGCACAACAAGCTCCGGCAGCAGATTGCTGCTAAAGGCAAGCTGGTCCGGCCAGGTTTCGGAAGCCCGAAGGCTGTGAAGGGATTCCATCCGTCCGGCCTGCCCGAGATTCTGGTAAATAATGTTGCAGAGCTGCAGAACGCTACAGGGCATGTTGTGCGCATTGCTTCTGCTGTGGGAATGAAGAAGCGTCTGGATATTCAGGCCAAGGCAGGAGAGCTGGGCTTGAAGGTACTGAACCCCAAGGGAGGTGCCTGAAATGTCCGACTTCAAGACACAGCGCAGGCTGGCGGCTTCGGAGCTGTCGGTTGGCGAAAGCCGTGTCTGGATCAACCCTGATCCGGAAGTGGCTGGAGATCTGGCAGATGCCATTACCCGTGAGGACATTCGCTCTCAAATCGATGACGGGAACATCAAGGCCAAGCCCAAGAAGGGCAACAGCCGAGCCAGAATCAGAGCCCGAAATGTTAAGCGCGCGTATGGACACTGCAAGGGTGCCGGACACCGCAAGGGAGCCAAAGGTGCTCGATCTCCACGCAAAGAGCAGTGGATGACCAAGATCCGCGCTCTGAGAAAGAGGCTCAAGGAGCTTCGCGAAGGCGGCCAGATTGATCGGCATGCTTACAGGTTGCTCTACCGCAAGTCCAAAGGCGGCGAGTACAGAAGCATATCGCATCTCAACGCCTATATCAAGGCCAAGAGCCTTGCCAGGGGTGAGTAACTTGGCGACAGGACCTAGATACAAGGTGCCCTTCCGCAGGCGGAGAGAGGGCAAAACCAACTATCACGTCAGATACAGACTTATACTATCGAAGAAACCGAGGGTTGTGGTCAGAAAGAGCAATGCCAGCACCACATTGCAATTAGTCTTGGCAGAGCAACTGGGCGACAAAACGCTCCTGACGGTCAACTCAAAAGAGCTGGAAAACTTCGGCTATACTTTGAGCAAGAGCAACTTGCCTGCAGCTTACCTTACCGGCCTGCTCTTCGGAAAGAAGATGCTGGCTCTGGGCAAAGTCGAGGGCATTGCGGACATCGGCCTGCACGCCTCCACACGCGGCAACAGAATCTATGCTGCCATCAAGGGAGTCGTGGATGCAGGCGTGAATGTTCCTCATAGCCCGGAGATATTCCCAGAAGACGAGAGAATTCGTGGTGAGCACATAAAGAAATACACCGGAGCAGATATCGTGGCCCAATTCGAGCAGGCCCGTGAGAAGATACTGGGGTGAGACTATGGATCAGAAGAAGAAGCGAGATTTCTATCAAGAAGAGTGGGTCCCCAGAACTAGGCTGGGCAAGCTCGTTTTTGAGGGCCAGGTAACTACCTTCGATGAGGCCATCGCCTCCGGCCTTCCCATCAAGGAAGCCGGACTCGTCGATGTGCTTATCCCAGGCCTCGAGGATGAGGTTTTGGATATAAACATGGTTCAGAGGATGACCGACTCCGGCAGGAGAGTCAAATTCAGAACCACCGTCATCGTCGGCAACCGGGATGGCTATATCGGCCTTGGCGAGGGCAAGGACGTTCAGGTAGGAAAGGCCATCAAGAAGGGAATCGACAATGCCAAGCGCAATATCATGAAGGTAAAGCGCGGTTGCGGTTCCTGGGAATGCGGCTGCGGACTTCCCCACACCGTGCCTTATGAGGTCATCGGTGAATCGGGAAGCGTCAGAGTCGTTCTCATTCCCGCTCCAAGAGGCCTCGGCATCGCCGCCGGAGATACATCCAAGAAGGTCATGGATATGGCCGGCATCAAGGATGTGTGGACCAGGACGGCAGGTTCGACCAGGACCACTCTGAACTTCGCAAAAGCCACCTACAACGCGCTCATCAACACCATAACAGTGAGGGCCTGAAGATGTTTGCCATAGTCAGATTGAGAGGCGAGGTAAACGTTCGGCCCGAGATCAAGGATACCCTGGCCATGCTGCGCATTCATCGCGTCAACCATTGTGTCGTTGTAAAGGAAGATCCCCACTACCGCGGCATGATCCAGAAGGTCAAGGATTACGTGGCCTGGGGCAAGATCGATGATGAAACTTTGGCCATGCTCCTGGAAAAGCGCGGGCGGCTCAGCGCGAATAGGCGCTTAACCGAGCAGTTCTTGAAGGAGAATACCTCCTACCGCTCTTTTAAGGAGCTTGCGTCTGCCATGAACTCCGGCACTGCCAGCCTGAAGGACCTGGGAATTAAGCCCATATTCAGGTTGCATCCGCCTCGGAAGGGCTTGAAGACCACCAAGAAGACCGCACAGCAGGGCGGAGACACAGGATTTCGCCAGGATCTGGCGTTTCTTATCAAGAAGATGAGGTAGAGAGCAATGGTAAGACCTAAGACAAAAGAACGCAGAGGCCACCGGACATACCACGGCAAGCATAAGAACGCGCGTGGAGGCGGCTCTCGCGGTGGGCGTGGAGACACTGGCAAGTGCAAGCATCACTTCATGAGGTCTATGCTTCTCGGCACTCAGATGGGCAAGCACGGATTCGTCCGACTGCCGCTGATCGAGAGGCCTGAGGTGGTCAACGTCGATATCCTGGACCAGTTGGCAGGCTCTGACGGCAAGGTTGAGATCAGTGAGATGAAGGTCCTCGGTCGCGGCAAAGTAACCAGAAAGCTGACTGTGACTGCAGCCGCCTTTACGGCCACTGCCAAGGATAAGATTGAGGCTGCTGGTGGTCAGGCAGTAGTAGTATGAACCAGCATAGTTTCTTTTATGCGATAGAGCCCTTTGTGCGCCGGCTCCCCTCTGTGGAGCGGCCCACAGGGCACGTCCATTTTAAGAGAAAGCTAAGCTGGACTCTGGCCATTTTGCTCCTTTACTTTATTTTGGGGAATATCCCGCTCTTCGGCCTTTCCACCGCATCTACGGATATCTTCAGCGCTTATCGAGCTTTCTTTGCCGGGTCCTTCGGCACTATGATGCTCCTTGGTATCGGTCCCATTGTTACAGCGTCCATCGTGCTGCAGCTATTGGTCGGTGCTGAGATCATCAAGCTCGACTTGAGCGATCCGCGAGATCAGGCCATTTATCAGGGCACTCAAAAGGCTCTGGTGTTTGTGATGGTGGCTGTGGAGGCGCTGCCTCAGGTTATGGGTGGCTATCTGCTGCCGAATTCCGACCTGGCTCTCGCTTTAGGCGTTCCCCTGGGCATAGTATCTCTCTTGATATTCATCCAGGTGTTCGTGGGCGGCTCTCTCATCGTTTACATGGATGAGGTTGTCTCCAAATGGGGCGTCGGCTCAGGCGTGGGCCTCTTCATAGTAGCAGGAATCAGCCAGCAGTTGGTAACCGGTATCATCAACCCGGCTGCAGGCGATGCCGGACTTCCCGTGGGCATCATTCCCAAGTGGATTGATATCTTCAGGCTACAGCTTATCGGATTCGATACCATCTTCACTGCAGAGGGCATGAAGTTCATCCTGGTTACAGGCGGAATTCTGGCGCTCATCTCGACCATAATGATCATCTTGATGGTCGTTTTCGTTGAGTCTACCAGGATTGAGATACCTCTGGCGCACAGCCGCGTTCGCGGTGCCAGAGGACGCTTCCCCGTCAAGCTGGTCTACGCATCGGTTCTTCCCATGATTCTGGTGAGGGCCATTCAGGCCAACATCGAGATGCTGGGAGCGCTGCTTGCATCCAAGATCGGCGCGATAACTACCGCAAGCGTCACCGGACAGGGTGTGACCACAGTTTATACAGGCTATTCGAGCCTCCTTGGCGACTTCATCTCCTATGCAAAGTATAACTCTGCAACGGGTGCGGCCATCAGCGCATCCTCGCCTCAACCGGTCGGGGGACTGATGTATTATATGTCCGCATTGCAGGGGCCGAATAGCTGGATACCGAGTATGGTCAACCAGAATGTTGCCGGATTGACTGAACTGGGATTCTCACCGCTATCTTACTGGCAGATCTTGCTGCATGTGCTGGTGGATTCGACATTCCTGATCGTGGGCGGAGTTATCTTCGCTATCTTCTGGATCGAGACCACGGGCATGGGACCCAAGAGTGTGGCCATGAAGATTCACAATTCCGGCCTACAGGTTCCCGGCTACAGGAGAAACCCTGCTTCGATTGAGCGGCTGATGGAAAGATACATTCCCAAGGTGACGGTCATCGGCGGCGTGATCATAGGCCTATTGACCCTGATCGCAACGCTACTCGGAACCCTGGGAAGCGCAGGCGGTACCGGACTGCTCCTGGCAGTGAGCATCGTCTATAGGCTCTATGAGCAGATAGCGAGCGAACAGATTCAGGAGATGTACCCCATGATGCAGAAGTTCTTCGGAGCATCGGCATGAATGCCAAGCTGACCAAGTCCCTGGACAGCGCAGCCCTCGCCGTGGGCTTTGTTCTCTTTTTTGGGATAATGGTCAGCGGCGACTTAAGGCACAATCTTGGATTGGGCGTGGGTCATATCATCGGATGGATGCCCTCCATCCTGCCCTTCCATATTGTGCTCTTCGTCCTAGCCGCGATCACCGGCCTTTATGCCAGCCTGATCCAGAAGTACACCATGGATTGGGATTTCTTGCGGGTTCAGCAGGAAAAGATGAAAAAAGTGCAGCGGGCCATGAAAGAGGCACAGATTGCCGGAGATCAAGCTCGCATTCAGACACTGCAAAACGAGCAGATGAAGATGGTCTCGGAGCAGGGCAAGATGATGCAGATGCAGTTCAAGCCCATGCTTTACATCGGTATCGTCTCAATACCGCTCTTCATGTGGGCCTATCTCTTCATTGAGCAAAATCCAGATTTGACCATGACCTTTCCCTTCTGGGGAACTCATCCCATCAATGCTACCGTTATTGGGCCTGTGCTCTACTGGTTCTACTGGTACTTTGTCTGTTCTCTTCCTGTATCGCAGATCATCAGGAAAGCCCTGGATATCGGGAGCATGAGCTAAGGATGATTGTTTCTATCAGCGGTGCCCCGGGAACGGGCACCACAACTCTTTCTCGCAGCCTGTCTGCGGAGCTTGGGATTCGCTGGATAAATTCCGGGGAACTCTTCCGAAAGATCGCCAGCGAGAAGAATCTCTCCGTAAAAGAGATGAACCGAATGGCGGAGAAGGGTCCGGAGATCGACTACCTCATCGATGATGCTCAGTTGGCGCTGGCCAAAGAGGGCAGCGGCATCTTCGAGGGGCGGCTTTCCGGCCATCTTTTGCCTGCGGATCTGAAGGTTCTTCTTAAGACGGATCTGCGCGTTCGTGCGGAGCGCATTTCCAAGCGCGAGGCAAAACTGGTGGAAGATGCCATCCAGGAGACTCGCGTTCGCGAGGAGAGCGAGGGGCGGCGTTACAAGATGTATTATAATATAGATGTGAATGATTTTTCCGCCTACGATTTAGTTGTGGATACCGGAAGATTCAATGAGCATGGAACGCTTGCGATCGTTCTGGCAGCGGTGAGGGCTCGCCAGTGATCATCCATCGTGCCAAGGGCTCCGATGCCAAAGCACCCGCAGCGACATCTCCTCCGTCCAATGCACCTAATGCAGTTGCTGCCGCGCCTAAACCAAAAGCCCCTTTTAAGCCCGGCTCTCTACCGTCCGATGCCGTGAGATCTGTGCTGGTGAAGAGGAACGGCAAGACCGATCCCAAATTTGGAATTCCACCCCTGCAGCGCAGCCTGGAGATGCATATGCGCCTGGGGGCCATCAATCTGGACAAGACCTCCGGCCCCACAAGCCATGAGGTCGCGGCCTGGGTCAAGCGCATCCTGAATGTAGAAAAGGCGGGCCACAGCGGTACCCTGGACCCCAAGGTTACGGGGATCTTGCCGGTGCTGCTGGGAGATGCCACACGCATCATGGACACCCTTCTCCTGGCGGGAAAGGAATACGTCTGCCTCATGCACATTCATAAACCCGTACCAAAGAAGCGTATCATAGAGGTCTGCGGCGAATTCGTAGGCCCCATTCTGCAAAAGCCTCCTCTCAAGTCTTCCGTGGTCAAGCAGCTTCGCACGAGAACCATCTATTATCTGGAGATCCTGGAGATCGAGGAGCAGCAGGTTCTCATGCGCGTGGGCTGCCAGGCGGGCACCTACATTCGCAAGCTTTGCTTTGATATCGGTCTGGCTCTCGGCACAGGCGCGAACATGGAAGAGCTGCGCAGGACCAAGGCCGGTCCCTTCCGCGAGGATGAGACGCTGGTGACGCTGCACCAGCTCACTGATGCCTATGTGACCTGGAAGGAGACGGGCGACGAGAGCGGCCTGCGTCGCGTGATTCAGCCAGTTGAGGCAGCGCTAAAGCACATGCCGCGACTGGTAATCGCCGACAATGCCGTGGATGCCGTCTGTCATGGCGCGCCCCTGGCGGCACCGGGGCTGCTCAGCCTGGAGACAGATATAAATAAGGGCGACAATGTTGCCTTGTTTACCCTGAAAGGAGAAGCAGTGGCTACTGCTAGATCGGAAATGGTGAGCAGGGAGATGCTCGTTTCCAAGACCGGGATTGTGGCCACGACCGAAAGGGTAATAATGGAGCCGGGCACCTATCCCAAGGCGTGGAAGCTTGCCGAAAGGGATGCTTCTGCAGCGGCGGCGAAGGCTGCCAAACAATAAAAAACTGTGCCGAGGTCGTCTAGCGGTAGGGCGCCAGCCTGGAATGAATTCTCCTAGTTAGCTGGTGATTCGCAAGGGTCTCGTGAGTTCGAATCTCACCCTCGGCGCTAAAATTCATTACGCTTTTATATATTTTTGTATTTATTAATTTATGTTTTCTTATTCTTTCGCGGCTCCGCGACCATGCCTATGATCGTGAAATAGATTTTCGCCCAGATAGCTCGCCTCGATACTTAATGGAAAAGTATTCATAGTATTAATCACATTATTAATAATGAGGTTTTAGGAATGGAAGCATTTCTAGCAACCATAGTCGTCTTCTGGGGCATGGCCTTCTGGATAATCTCCGGGCTCAAGGGCTTGGCCAGAAGCTGATGGCATCCTCAAAAAAACAAGGATTGTTGAAGCGAGATAGAAATGCGGAAAATCGCTCCGGCTCATATTGGATGATAAAATTGGCATGATGTTTATGGGTTTGTGGCAACAAGTCTCTGCGGATGCATATACTCTCTCCCATTTGCAGGACTATTGAATCCTCCTCAATAGGGCCGGGCATTCTGAATAGAAGGTGGTCGCTTGGAAACATCAAAAGAAAATATGATGGACCCATTTAATTTGGGCATTTATGTCATCGAAGTCGGAATGGTCGCAGCAATCCTCTACGGAATGGTAGTGCTGGTTGCATTGTTCAAGCCTATGACATAATCGCAAAAGAAAACTGATAATTGGGTTTATCCAATCGCTTATCTCAATTTGAGAATGGCGAAAGTGAGAAAATAAGGCGGAGGAAAAGGTAAGCCCTCCTCGCCTCCGCTCTTCTAATCTTCCTCTTTCCATCCTCAGCTTTGGTGCTCGGTCCAGTCCCGGTATGTGTATGTCTTGGCATCGTAGCCCCTCATCTCCAGAGCGAACCAAATTACGGATGCCTTCATGCCGGTGCTGGTAAAGACGACTACGGGCTTGTCCTTGTTCAGGATGGCGAAGACCCTATCCAGCGACGCATCATCCTTCAGCTTCTTTCCGTCGAGAACGCTGGTGTAGGGGATGCTGATGGAACCGGGAATCGTGCCGGATGCATATTCTTGCAGAGTTCTGGCATCAACAATCTGAGCCTTGCCGCTGCTGACATCTTCGTAGGTGGCGTTGAACTGCGTGCCCTCTTTGGGGGCGTAAACTGTGCCGGGACGAACCGTTGCTTCGTCTGAGGTGGTGTGTCCAGATGCCGCCCAGTCCTCTGCAGTGCCATCCAGGATCTTGACCTTTTCATGCCCCTGGCCCTTCAGCATGCTATAGACATAGGCCGACAGGAATGGGCCTCCGCCGCAGGGCAGGCATTCTCCGTAGATTACAACGGAATCGTCATTTGAGATGCCGTTATCTCCCAGGATCTTGCAGATCTCGGATGTTTCCTTCAGGATGCCGGCTTCTTCATCGAACTGCATGTAAGGGATGACCACCGAGCCGGGGATATGATTTGTTGAGTTCTCGCTCACATCCAAGAGGACATCCGATTCCGAGACGTCCGCGATAGGGAGCAGCATCAGCTTGTCGCTCTCGCTTCTTTCTACAGTTGTCTTGACGACTGGTGCTTTAGCTGTTGTTGTTGCATTCTTTGTAGCCTTGGCGGCTACTTTCTGGTCCACAGTCGTGTTATTTGTAGATGTGCCGCTCTCATTTTCAAATCCGTAAGCTGGCTGGGTCCATCTGGATGTTCTCGATTTCTCCGGCCATTTGGTATCAGTGGTTTGAACTTTGCCGGCATTGGGATCTCCAATCTCGTCCAGCTTCTTTGAACCATCCCAGCCGCTGCTGTCGTCGCAGGAAGCTCCCAAGGAGGCACATTCCGGCCCAGCATGAGCATTTTCAGACGACAGCACAATAACCGCCAGGAATGCCGCGCATATCCCGCAGATCAATATCAGATTCCATTTAGGCAAACTCATTCGATTTCACCTGACTATAATGATGGGCCGCACTGGCATTTTCCCCAAAATGCCTCGCCCGGAAAGGCTAATGGGCGTGGATTTTATCGCCTTTTCGCCTATCCGTTGTTTGTCGTTCTAATCGCTAATACCTTTGAAGATATAAATGCTTAGCATGATAATTCCTCTTTAACTTTTTTCACAACTCGTTCACAATCCCCCTCATTTAAAGCCATTTCGTGGGATTTTTCGATTCCTAAATCCGTTACGATTATCTGGATAGCCGGCTCAATTTCTGCATGCTGTAATGTCTTTGCCGCGCATTGTACCGGGCATCCGTCGATGGATATCATCAGGTCCGCTTCTTTGCCGGATTTGACCATTCCCTTTATGTGCGCCCCGACTCCGGCCAGGCAGAAGAATCCTGCTACCTTCTCCCGTGCCAGCTCGATGGCTGCGTTGTTTGCTATTTGTCCTACATTTGAGGCTCCGGAGCATGCCACAACGCGCACGTCCGAGGAGCCGCACATGCATTTCCTCTCATCCATTGTCATTTCTCCTTCATCCTTTCAGCATTCTCTTTATCTCTTCCACTGTTGCCGTTCTTCCTGCCATCTTGGACTCGCCGTCTACAATGAGCGCGGGTGTCAGCATCACGCCGCGATTCATGATCTCCTGGATGCTTTCCACCTTGATGATCTCGGCTTGCAGGCCAAGCTCTGCAACCGCTTTTTCCACATTCTTCATCAGGCTCTTGCATTTGGCGCAGCCTGTTCCCAAGACTTCTATTTTCATCGAATTCATCTCCTGAATCGTGTTTATTTGTTCGTATCCATTTCTCTAGTTTATTCTCTTCTGTTCAAGTCGTCTCTTGGTTCATTTCACTCAATTCATTCCGTCCATTCTTCTGCCAATTCTACGCAATAGCTCCATACAACATGCCTACCAGAGTCGAGATCAGGACTACCAGGACAATGTAGACGCCGCCCTTCTTGAGGCCGATAACCCTTGTGATCACGATCATGCTGGGCAGGCTCAGGGACGGCCCGGCTAAAAGCAGAGCGAGCGCGGGCCCCGGTGCCGTGATGCCGCTGCTGTATCCAAAGAGCGTTCCCACGATTGGAACCTCCAGCAGCGTGGGCATGTAGAGCAGAGCGCCGATCACGGAGGCGACGAAGCAGGAGAGGAAGCTATTTGTTCCAAAGAGGGTGCGAATCCACTCCACAGGCAGGAAGTAGCCGATCATGCCGGTGACGAATGTGCCCACTACCAGCAGGGGAAATATCTTCTTAGCCAGCCACCAGGTCTCGGAGAGGAATGTCTCTCGCTCTTCCGGCTGGTAGTATGTTTTCATCAGATACGCAGCCAGTAGCGTCAGTGCTGCTACTATTGCCGCTTTTACTGCTAGAATGAATAAGCTGGAGGTCGCGATCAGCAATATGGCTACCAGAACCGCCATGAAAAGGCCGGTGATGTAGCTGGGGCGGCTTGTCTCTGAGGAGGCTGGCTCTTCATTGGCTATCGATGATCCGGCCTTTGAAGCGCCTCCAACAGCATCGCATTTTTCTTCAGACTTCTGGAATATGGCGGCCATTATGAGCCCGATGATAACCGCCATGGTGACTGCAGCGACTGCCCTGGCTATACCGATCTCCAAACCCAGAACTCTCGCCGTGAGGATGATGGCCATGAGATTGATGGCGGGTCCCGAGAAGAGGAACGCAGTGGCAGGTCCTATTCCCGCACCTCGCTTCTCAATTCCGGCGAACATGGGCAGAATGGTACAGCTGCAGACCGCTAGGATGGTGCCTGAGGTGGCGGCCACGCCGTAGCAGAGCCATTTAGGTGCATCGGCTCCGAAGTATTTTAGCACCGTCTCCTTTTGCAGGAGCGCGGATATGGCTCCGGCAATGAAAAAAGCCGGGATTAGGCAGGTTAAGACGTGAGCTGACAGATAATCCAGAAGTGTGGAAAGCCCGGCTTGCAGGGCTGCCGCAATTGTGTAAGTTACCATTTTCGGATCAGCTCCTCTGCAAGAGCGTTTTTTCCAGGATCTTTCCGGCTTCAGCAAATTGCACGACCTGAACGAGAGCCATCTCATCTACTTTTTTGATGAGATCGAAGACCTGCGGGTCTTTTATCCTGTAGAGGTTTCTCTTGCCGTCTATTCTTCGTTCCAGTATGCCTGCCTCGTGGAGGATATTGAGATGCTTGGAGATAGTGGATTGCGATCTCTGGAAGGCAGGGAGGATCTCGCAGACACAGCGCTCGCCTCCTGAAAGGTATTCGAGCAGCTCAAGGCGCGTGGGATCGGATAAAGCGCTCAGGATCTTGATGCGCAAATCCGAGATGGATTTTTGAGTCATGATAATATATTCTACTCATCCATGAAGATATAAACTTATTGCAATATGACGATATGACGATATTGGGCTATGAAAATGCGAGATGATCCCAATGCGAGGAGACGACATGCAGCGATACAACTGCAGATATCGCATCTTCGCAAATCTCATCTTAACACGGCCATCTTGGCGGCTCACCATTTTAACGTCTGCCGCCTTAGCGCCCTACCATCCTGTAAAAAGATCTCTTTGCTATCTCTGCCAGAAGAATATAAAATGCAACAATAATTATGATAACTAATATAAAATAAATGGGGAGGGGCGTGAATCCGAACAGCTCCGCCAGCGGCGTGTAGGGGATAAGGAAGGCCGCAACGCAAACCGTCAGGGTCACTGCCGACAGTAAATTGCTCGGTGTGGAGCGGAAGAATGGTCGCCGAGTGCGAATGATCAGGACCACCAGGGATGCCGAGACCACGGATTCCATGAACCATCCCGTTCGAAACTGGTCCACTGAGGCGTGCAAAAGGAAAAGCAGAGCTCCGAAGGTCAGGAAGTCGAAAAAGGAACTCAAGAGGCCGAAGACGAGCATGAAGTTTCGGATGAACCTTATCGACCAGCGCCGCGGCCCGGCGACAAGCTCCGGGTCGACGCTGTCGCTGGAGATGGTCATCTCAGGAAAGTCAGTGAGAAGATTGGTGAGCAGTACCTGGGTGGGCAGGAGCGGCAGAAACGGCAGGAATAATGAGAGCAGGGCCATGCTGAACATGTTGCCGAAGTTGGCGGAGGTGGCCATGAAGACATATTTCATAGTGTTGGAGAAGGTCTTCCTTCCCTCGATGACGCCCTCGGAAAGAACGCTCAGGTCCGTCTCCAGGAGCACAATGTCCGCCGCCTCCTTGGCCACGTCGACGGCGCTTTCCACGGAGATGCCGACATCAGCAGCATGCAGAGCCGAGGCATCGTTGATGCCGTCGCCCATGTAGCCGACAACATTTCCATTCTTGCGCAAAGCGAGAATTATTCGTTCCTTCTGGTTGGGCTCGACCTCGGCAAAGACGCTCGCTTCCTGAACCTGCCTTTGCAAAGCCTCGTCGCTGCTCAGGCGAATATCCTGGCCGGTAAGGATCTTTCCATCCGCCAGACCGACCTCTTTTCGGATGCTTTCTGCTACCAGATGGTTGTCGCCGGTGATCACCTTGAGGCTCACGCCCAGGCTTGCCAGATTTTTAATGGTCGCAGCTATGCCCTTTTTGGGCGGATCGAAGAATACCAGAAAGCCGAGAAACGTCATGTTCGCTTCATCTCTGGGGAGGCAGACGTTGGCCTCGATCTTTCTGGTGGAAAGTCCCAGGACCCGGAAGCCCTGCGCGCTCAGCTCCTGGAACTTTTGCATTATCGCATCCCTGGCCACTGAAATATCCACCACGCCGCCTGAGCCGCTAGAGGTTTGGGCGAGGGTGCAGACTTCCAGTACGTTGGCCAGAGCGCCTTTGGTTATTATTATGTGCTCTTCGCCCCGCGAAACCATTATGCTCAGACGCTTGCGGATGAAGTCGTAAGGAACCTCGTCCAGCTTCTTGTATGGATCGATCTCGACCTTTCCGAAGTGAAGAATGGCCTGATCGAGAGGATTGGAGAAGCCGGTTTCAAAAAAAGCGTTGAGGTAGGCATAAAGAGATACTTCTTTGCTCGTCTTTCCTTCCATATCCAGGGCGGAGTGCATTACCACTTTTCCCTCGGTGAGCGTCCCGGTCTTGTCGCAGCAAAGGACATTCATGCTGCCGAAGTTCTCGATGGAGGCCAGGCGCTTGACGATGACCTTGTGAGATGCCATCTTCCTCGCGCCGTGGGCTAAATTGATGCTGATGATGGCGGGCAGAAGCTGGGGAGTCAGCCCCACGGCAAGAGCGAGAGAGAACAGGAAAGACTCAACGATGGGGCGGTTCAGGTAGACGTTGACGGCGAAGATTGACACCACCAAAACCAGCGTCACTTCCAGCAGGAGGTAGCCGAAGTGGCGGACGCCCAGCTCAAACTCGGTCTCAGGCTCTCTTTGCTTGAGCTGCGAGGATACCTTTCCAAACTCCGATTCGGTTCCGGTGTGGACAACCAGAGCCGTGGCCGTTCCGCTCACAACGCTGGTGCCGAGGAATAGGCAATTGATGCGCCCGGCGAGTCCAGTATCTTCCGGCAGAACGCCTGCCATCTTTTCTGCCGGGTAGGTCTCGCCCGTGAGCGTGGCCTCGTTCACGAAAAGGTCTTTGGATTCAAGTATCCTGGAGTCTCCAGGAATTATGTCCCCGGCACGAAGTTGGATCACATCGCCGGGAACCACGTCCTCCTGAGGGATATCCTGCGCCTTCCCATCCCGAAGAACCGTGGCCTTGATCTGCACCATAGCCAGCAGCTCGGAGACGGCGTCGGCAGCTTTGCGCTCCTGCCAGAATCCCAGGGTGCCGCTGATTAATATTATCAGCAATATGATTATAGCACTGGCAACCTCTCCCAGATAAATGGAGAGAGTGGCTGCAAAAACCAGGAGCAATATAATGGGGCTCTTAAACTGGGCCAGGAATAGAAGTAAAGCGGCGGTCTCTTTTTTCTCTCGCAGCAGGTTGGAGCCAAATTTCTTCAGCCGCGCCTTTGCCTCGGCATCCGTCAGGCCCTCGGGCTTTGCGCCCAGCAGCTCTTGCAGAGCAGTCGCTGGCAAAGACCAGAAAGCAGACGGGTCTGATGGCATATAGAATTATTTCTCCTGTTTGTAGATAACTATTCCCGATCGTTGAGCCTGTTTTCCGCCCCGGCCAATAAAAAATCAGGCTCCAATGTTCTCGCTTTTGCTACAAATTTCATCTGCCCGCTACCTTGCCGTTTCTGCCATTGATGATCTTGAGGGCTTCAAACCAGATGATGCTCGCGATTCCAGCCATGAAACAGATGGCAATGTCCAGAAGATGAAGATAGGAAAAGCCGAACAGCTCTCTTAGGAATGGGATATAGAGAATAGCTCCCAGGAATACGAGCGTCCCGCCCACAATCCACCAGAGGGCGGCATTGGGCGAGGACATAGTCTCCAGGATGGTGCGAGACCAGGAGCGGTTGGTGAGGATTAAGCCTAAATTGGCCACGATGAGCGTGGTGAAGGTCAATGCTCTGGCCTCGCCTTCGCCCTGGCCCAAGTACTGGGAAACGGCATAGACTGCCAGGACAATCACCAAAACCATTGCGCCCTGCAGGAAGCTCAGGGCCACGGTGCGTCTGCTGAATAGGGGCATCTTCGGATTGCGAGGTGGGCGGCTCATCACATTTGCCTCCTCCGGCTCGGCCTCGAAGACCACCGAGCAGGCCGGATCGATGATCAGCTCCAGGAATACGACATGCACCGGCATGAGCACCAGGGGCCACTGCAAGAGAACGGGAATAAGAGACATACCTGCAATGGGAACGTGAATGGCGAGGATGTAGGCCATGGCCTTTTTTATGTTGTCGAAGATCCTGCGGCCCAGCCTCACAGCCTTGACGATGGACGAGAAGGCATCATCCAGGAGCACCAGCGAAGCTGCCTCGCGGGCCACGTCCGTGCCCCTGCCGCCCATGGCAATGCCGATGTCAGCCGCTTTCAGGGCAGGTGCATCATTGACGCCGTCGCCGGTCATGGCCACAACCTCTCCTGTTGCCTTCATTGCCTTGACCAGCCTCAACTTTTGCTCCGGCACCACGCGAGAAAAGATATTGACATCTTTGATGCGTTCCCCAAGATCCGCATCCGATATCTTTTCCAGCTCGGGGCCCGTAAGAACTCTGTCTGCTGATCTGAGGCCGATCTGTCTGGCGATGGCCTGGGCTGTGTCCGGGTAGTCGCCGGTGATCATTACTACTCTTATGCCGGCGTCGTAGCATTCCTTGACGGCCTCAGCCACGCCGGGCCGCACCGGATCGGCCAGGCCTACAAGGCCCATGAACTGAAAGTCGAAGTCATGCTGGGTGCCCGGCAGATCTGTCTCTATGAATCTCGCTTTGGCCACGCCGAGAACGCGCAGGCCACTCTTTGCCATTGATCCGATATTCTCAAAGAGCTGCAAGCGCATAGATTCATCGAGATGGCAGAGATCTAAAATGGCCTCAGGTGCACCTTTGGAGGCAATGACGTAGTCCCGACCGGCGGGCGATTTCCAGACGCGAGACATGGCCAGGAGCTTTTTGGAAAGAGGATATTCTTGCACCAGGCTCCAATCTTTATGCACATGCTCCGTCTTCTTCAGAAAAACGTCGCCGAGCTGCTGGAAAGCCTTCTCCATGGGATCGAAGGGGTCGATCTGTGAAGCAAGGATGCTATATTCCACGACTTCATGAATGCCATCCGGCAAAGATTCTGCCGCTACGTCCAGATCATAAAATTTTCCCGCTGCATAGATCTGCTTCACCGTCATGCGGTTTTGTGTGAGTGTGCCGGTCTTGTCCGTGCAAAGGACCGTGGCCGAGCCCAGGGTTTCCACGGCAGGAATCCGGCGTGTGAGCACGTTGCTCTTGGAGATACGCCAGGCACCGAGAGCCAAAAAGACGGTCAAGACCACCGGGAACTCCTCCGGCAATACGGCCATGGCCATGGTGATGCCCGCCAAGAGCCCCTGCAGCCAGCTACCTCGGGTTAGGCCGTAGACAACCACCACCATAGCGCAGAGTGCGAGCCCGAGGAAAGCCAATTTCTTTACCAGCGAGAAGGTCTCCTTTTGCAGCGCCGTCTCCTCAGACTCGACCTTCTGCAACGCCCTTCCGATCTTGCCGATCTGCGTATCCATTCCGGTGGCCTTCACCAGGGCAGCTCCCTGGCCTTGAACAATAAGGCTGCCGGAATAGACGAACGGCAGATCGTCGCCGCCCGGCCTGGCCATTTCGGACAGTCCGTCCGAGCAGGCTTTGCGCACGGAGACAGATTCACCAGTGAGAAGAGACTCGTCTGCAGAGAGGTTTGTGCAATAGAGTAGCTGCGCATCTGCTGGCACGCGGTCGCCTTCGGAGAGCACCATCAAGTCTCCGGGAACGACCTCCCGTCCGGCAATGCGTTTATGCAGGCCGTCCCGTATCACCAGAGCCCTGGGGCTGGAGAGGTCTCGCAGGGCTTCCAAAGCTCGCTCCGTCTTGCGCTCCTGGTAAAGAGTGATGCCCATTACCACCAGGACGAAGCCCAAAAGCATCAACGCTTCCTGGTGTTCTCCGAGCAAAAAATAAATCAGGCCGCCCGCGACCAGCAGCAGAAACATGGGCTCTTTTACGACTTCCAGGGCAATGGCAAAGATGCTGCGCGGCTTTGACGAAGGAAGCTCATTATATCCAACTTGCCCAAGCAGCTTTGCAGCCTCGGATTCCGAGAGCCCCTTGGCGGTGTTTATCTCAAAATCTTCGGCCAGCAGTACATCCCCTTTGCGAATACAATAACTTCATCCTATTTTTTGCAAATTGATTTTATGCTAAACAAAATAGTTTTATGAAGGTATTAACCTTGCGCCCATTATGCTGCTATCCGGTTCATTTCCATTTGATATCTCAATTTGCACCCCGACGCCATAATTCTAAGCAATATATGAAACGCTTGATCGGTCGAAGTCCTGCACCAATTCCAATCCCGTATCGTCCGGCTTCCAGGAAACATCAGGATAGACCAGATGCTTCATGAAGCTCTCCGTGCTGCCAGCTATTTGCGTAGCGAGATGCTCCTCCCCCAGAGCGTTCTTGGTGAGATCATAAACCTTTGACCGAACCTGGGCCTCATCCAGATAGCCCAAGGAGTGAATGTACTCATGCAGCAGCACATGAAAGACATAGGGCTTGTAAAGCTCCGGGCGGGTTTCCATGATCCGTTGCAGCGGGATCTTGTTCAGGACTATGACGTTGGACCCGACTGTGAAGAATCCTCCGAAGAAGCCCTGCGGCTGGTTTCCCAGGTTTGCCATGCCCAGCATCAGGCCGCCTCTGCTCTTGCCGATGCTGCATTGCACCAGCGATTTTACGACCTCGAAGATATCGGGCAGCGTTTTAGCCTCGTCGAGCCTTGATTTGAAGTCAATCCTCATCTGACCTAAGGTTGGATGCCTCAACGTATTTAATACTAACCTAGAGTTACTATTGGTTGGTGGCAAAAAAAAGAGAATGGATCGATCGATCCATCTCGCATTATCGATCCTATCGCCTTATCCGATCATTCTCAGACGTAAATCCGATCTTTGCCGTCATATGGAGGTGTGAAGACGCAGATGAGCGCCATGTTCTCGCTGCCGATGCCCGTGAAGTCGTGAACCGTCATCGGGGGTACGTAAATCAGATCTCCTGCCTTGACCAAGTGGGTATTTCCTGCGATGGTCATATTGGCCTGGCCCTTGACGATGTAGTCAATTTCATCCCTGTACTGGTGATAATGTGCTCCAAAGCTTT
Source organism: Methanothrix sp. (assembly GCA_003857025.1). Lineage (GTDB taxonomy): Archaea > Halobacteriota > Methanosarcinia > Methanotrichales > Methanotrichaceae > Methanothrix. The sequence goes on along the minus strand of RPOO01000001.1, from coordinate 11,239 downwards.
TGCCCGGCTCTATTTGGGTCACATTGATGGAAGCGTTCTTGCCCAGGGCTGCATTTGCAGTCAGAATGCCGATAGCAGGATTTATGGGATTCTCTTTTTCGAACTGGTCGATATTCACAAGAGTAAATTCCGTTCCAAATTTTTCAGCAGATCCGGCAGACGCGCCTGATACGGTTTGATTTGTGCCGTCTGTGGCTGCAAAGGCCACGGCGAGGGTGCAGCAAAGAGCCAGCACCATTAACAAAACCATTTTTTTCATTTTATTGCCTCTCGATTATTCTATGGATGGACATGATCAGACATGATTTTGCCGTCCGTTTCATTTCGATATAGCTATTAAAAATTTAGTCAGTTTGTGGCTATAAATCTTTGCAGGAGTTTAGCGCGAACTCATATCAATGTTCTCTTACACGACGCCCTTGCACAGCTCGCCGCTCTCCAGATCTTCGCGGAAAAAGTCCTGCCTGGTGCGCCGCCCGAGCAAGAGATCCATCTTTCTTCTGGCATAAAAGGGCGCAAGCCTTCCCATCTCGCGGGCAAACCACCTGGGATAAAGCCGCTTGACTTTGTTGTAGCGCAGCCATTCCATATCGTAGTAGCGGGCATTCATCTGCCAGACGATGTACTGCACCTCTTCGTCGCTGAGGTGTTTCGTCTTCAGGTTGGCATGAAGCCCGTCGTACTTGGTAAAATCGTTCCTAGTTATCAAACCCATCTCTTGCAATTCTTCTCGCATCTGAGTTTTGGGGTAGGGCGTGTTGATGTAGAAGATGGGGAAGTCAACTTTCAGCTTTCTGGCCAGGCGGAAATTCTCCCAGATATCCTCGGCATCGTCATCGGGGTTTCCGCTAATTAGGCCGGTGGAGACGATTATGTTATTCTCGTGCAGGTACTTGACGGCCTTTTCTGCGTCGTCGGACATCTTGCCTTTTCCCAGGAACTGCAAATTGCGCTTGTTCACGCTCTCCACGCCCAGGAACACGCCGTCAAAGCCCGCTTCTCCCATCTTGTCCACCAAATGCTTGCTGGAAGCTATGCCTGAGGCGGATGCCTGGGTCTTGTAGCGCAGGTGAGCGAGACCGGCATCGATGATGGCCTGGCAGAGCTGCTCCAGCCTCTTCGGGTCCAATGTGATGTTGTCGTCAGGGAAGAAGATGGAGCCTGCTCCATGCGCTTCTGCGTCCAGAATGTCCTCGATCACCCGCTCGATGGGAAACTTGCGAAACCTGCGCCCGTACATGAGGTTGATGCTGCAGAACTTGCAGCCCTGCGTGCAACCGCGGCTGGTCTCCACGCAATCGATGGGAACGTCAAAGCTGTAAAACCCCTTGGTGATGAGCCGGGCGTCCCGCATAGGCATCCTGATCTCTTCGACCTTTAAAAGAGGGCGGGGAGGATTGTGCACCATTTGCGGTGCCTCGCGCCCGGCTTTAGACGATTTGCCATTATCCGATTGATCATTATCTGATTGGCCATCGCATGATTGGTTACGTTGCGATTGGCCATCCTTGTGATAGGAGAGCCCTAAAATATCCTTCAGATCTTTTCCGGTTGCCAGGGATTGCACCAGCTCTCGGAAGGTGGCCTCGCCCTCGCCGCGCACAATGAAGTCAATGAGCTGTGCATCCCGGCTGGCGCTGATCTCCTCGCAGGCCAATGTGGGATGGTAGCCTCCAAAAACGGTCTTGGCTCCCGAACTTTTCGCGATCCTGGCCAGCTCGATAGCTTCCTGATATTGGAAGGACATGGCGGTCAGGCCGACCAGATCGTAGCCGTTCACGATCTTTTGCACATATTCCCGGTGATTGGTCAGGCCGTGAATGTCAGCCACATGCACGGTGCACAGGTCCTGCACGTGTGCTGCGAGCGAAGCCAGTCCGAGATTAGGAACGCGAGCGATGCGGTCGAAGTCCTTCTGGACTATTGGAGAAGATAATAAAAGTATTTTCATGATGGAAATACCTTCATGTCAACAGTTCATTCGCGTTAGCAGCACCTTCATGCGAAAAAATTGCAGTCATTTCTTGCAGCCTTCATTCCTCGTCTACTTTGAGCAATCGCAGTCCTTGGTTCCAATCAAACTTGTTGGCCCTGCTGATGTAGGCCGCCACCTCTCGCACTCCGGACAGGCCGCCGTAGCGGTAGGCATTGCCCCACACACGACCCGAGGTGCGAATCGGCGTGTACCAGGAATAGGTTTGCTTGAAGGACCAGTCCAGGATCTTCGGGAACTCTTCCGACGGGATATTCGGGTGGTTCCAGACCATGTGCTTTCCGTCATGGTTATGATAATCATGATCCCAGATCCCGTATTTCTCCTCGATCTCCTTCCAAAGGGGCGTTTGGGGCAGAGGCGTGATGACGCAGATCTGTGTGATATCTATCTTCAGGGCAGCCAGCTTCGGGATATCCACCTTCAGGCTCTCGATTGTGTCCTCCTCAAAGCCTATCATGTAGTAGCCGACGGTGCCTAAGCCATATTTTTGCAATTTGCGAATCGTATCGAGAATGTCCTCGGTGCCTTCCTTTTTCTTGATGTCGTCCAGGCGTTCCTGGTGCAGATTCTCGATGCCGATGGCAGCTCCCCCAAAGCCTGCGATATGTCTGCCGTTCTTTCGCCTCATCTCCGCCCAGTCGTCGATCTTCTTGCGCAGATAGTCCGCCCGGGCCATGCAGCCCCAGACCATGCCGTACTTGTCCAGGAGCTTCACCACCTCATCGGCGTGGCGGCGGTTGCAGCCGAAGTTCTCGTCCTCGATCAGCACCACGTTTATGCCGTTCTCCTTGTAGTAGGCCAGGACACGCTCGATGCTCTTTAGCGAGATGATGTTGGGCTTGTTGCAAAAGACGGGGGTCTGACAGAACTTGCAGCCTACCGGGCAGCCGCGCGTGGTAAAGAGCACGCCGTAAATGTTCAGCTTGACATTGATGGGCGTATTGAGATATTCGATGAGCGGCGGGTGGATGATGTCTTTTATCTGCCTGCCGAAGTAGGGAGCGAGCTGGTGCTCGGAATAGCCCACGAAGACCTTATCGAACCTATCCTGAATTGCGGTCGTCAGAGCACCGTAGTTTCCGGCCCACACCTCGCCCACACCGGCGGAGCGTGCCGCATCAACCATCTCTATCGCTTCGTGGGTCTCGCTCAGGTAAAATGAGAGGCCGACAACATCCCAGCCCTCTTGCAGCTTCTTTTGGTATTCTTCCCAGGTAGGAAATTCGAGGATCTCCAGCTCCGGGATGTTCTGTTTCAAGAAGCGCAGGCCGAAGGACTGGATGCGGGGCCAGTAATATCTGAACCAGGACCTGGTATTAGCTCCAATGTAGTCGTAAGGCTCGGGGCCTTTCCTGTAAATGGTAGTAAACAGAACCCTGGGGGCCATAATCGATATGACTTGCCCCATGAGAGATTAACCTTGCGATTTTCCCTTTGGCCATTATGCTCTTTGGCCGAAATGCTCTTGTTTTAAAAAGGCAGGATCTATTTCGTGAAAAATCAAGACGTTGCAGCAGTTCTCTACGAGATGGCGGAATTGCTGGAGCTGCATGCCGAGAACCGTTTCAAGATAATTGCATTCAGCAAAGCGGCTCGGGCCATCGAGTCCATGAAAGAGGATGTGGAAAAGGTCTGCCGGGAGCGAAGGCTGCAGTCCATTCCCGGCGTCGGCAAGGCAATCGCCCAAAAGGTCGAAGAGTTCCTGCGCACCGGCCAGATCCAGTCTCACCAAGATCTCCTGGCGCAAACGCCCGCGGGCCTGGCCGAGCTTCTCAAGATCTCGGGCCTGGGACCTAAAACCATCTTCATGCTACATGAAAAGCTCGGCGTCTCAAATCTGGAGGATCTGGAAAAGGCGGCCAGGGAGCACCGGGTGCGTCGGCTGCCCAGGATGGGCGAAGTTCGCGAGAAGAATATCCTAAAAGCCATCGAGAGGTACAAGAAGCGCAGCAGCCGCATACTTTACAGCGTCGCAGAGCCCGTCGTCAATGAGGTATTGGAATTTCTGCGATCTTTAGAGGGGCTGGAGCACATCACCGCTGCCGGAAGCTATCGTCGCGGCAAGGAGACTGTGGGCGACATCGATATCCTTGCCACTGCCGCAAGGCCTGAAGAGATTGTGGCGGCGTTTGTGCGCATGCCTCTGGTCCAGGATGTCCTGGTCAAGGGTCCCACCAAGGCCAGCGTCATCGTGCAGGAGACGATTCAGGTGGACCTGCGGATCGTGGAGCATAAGTCGTTTGGCACAGTGCTTCAGTATTTCACCGGCTCCAAAGAGCACAACGTCAGCCTTCGCCAGCTTTCCCTGGCTCGCGGCTATTCCCTGAGCGAATATTCCCTGACGCGCCTGTCCGATAATCAGGATCTATTCTTCGACCGGGAGGAGGATGTCTATGCCCATCTGGGGCTGCAATACATATCGCCGGAATTGCGGGAAGACCGGGGCGAGATCGAGGCGGCAAGAAGCGGCAAGCTGCCGGCTCTGGCAGAGCTGAAGGATATTCGCGGCGACCTGCATGTGCATTCCGACTGGTCGGACGGCAGGGCATCGATCCTGCAGATGGCCAGGGCCGCCCAGGCTCTGGGATATGAATACCTGGCCCTCTGCGATCACTCGCCGTCAGTGGGCATCGCCGGTGGCCTTTCACCGGAAAGGCTGGAAGAGAAGATCGAGGCGATTGCAGCCGCCAATGAGAATTTGCAGGGTATCACCATCCTCGCTGGTACGGAAGTGGATATCAAAGCAGACGGAAAGCTGGACTATCCCAACGATCTCCTGGCCAGATGCGATGTCGTCGTAGCCTCGGTGCACATGGGCCAGCAGCAAAACGAGCGAGCAATTACAGGCCGTCTGATCTCGGCTATTGAGAACGAGTTTGTGCATATCATCGGACACCCCACAGGCAGGATCATAAACCAGCGCGAACCCTACGAGATCGACATGAACGCTGTGCTGGAGGCTGCGGCGAGAACCGGAACGGCTCTGGAGATCAATGCCTACCCCAGCCGGTTAGATCTGAATGAAACCTGGGCACGGGAGGCAAAAGAGATGGGCATCCGCCTGTGCATCAACTCCGATGCGCATGAACCAGAGCAGCTTGGCGTCATGAAATACGGGCTAAACATCGCCAGAAGAGGCTGGCTGGAAAAGAAGGATCTGCTCAATTCCCTTCGCCTGCCGGAGCTGCAAAAAGCGCTGAAGGGCTGAGAATTACAAAATTAAATAAATCTAAAATTGAAATCCGAAACCTTGCGCGCTTTGATCCTGTTACCACATATTTTTATGCAAGGAGGCAAGATGTGCCATCCAAATAACAGTCACCAAATAACTGGCAAAGCATGAAGATGATCGGGTCAATGGAAATGAACAAGCATAGGCTTCTCTATTCAGTTGCTGCATTGATTTTGGCCTCAGTCGTTGCCAACACTTTCTTCGGGGCAGCCGTTGTGTGGCAATATGAGGCCGACTCGAATTCGACCGCGGGACAAAGCCAGGCCTCCGATTCCGGGTCCGGTTCTTCCTCCGGGTCTGCATCCGGTGCAAGCAGCGCATCGTCCGTGCAGATTGGATCGTCCGGCAGTGGTTCAGCCGCGAGCAGCAGTTTATGGGGCTGGGGCAGCACGCCAAGGGGATTCTCAGCTAAAAATGGAACGCTCAGCTATCCCTCGAATTACTACACGGCTCAATTTAACCTGGGATATCCGACACAAAATGATACCTATGGAAAAACCAATACAAAAAATCTGAGCCATTATTCCACAGGATTCACCACGGGAGGGCTGGCAAACGGCATGAATATTGCATCAATTCTAGCGGAAGGAAAATCCAGCTATGATCCTTGGAATAATTATCCCGGTGATGATCCCAATTATCCCAACGGTTATCCCAGCTCCTCAACTTGACGCTCTTGAGACGAAAGCTATTGAGACAAAAGCACTTGAAGACAAAGCTTAAGGGCCCGGGTCGGCAATAGCCTGGGTCGGGGAAACAGCAAAGTTAATATCTTAAATCAAAATTTTATTATGGGATCTATAATGTTTGCCGAGATCACATCGCTCCTTGATCAGGATGTTTACACGCAAAATGGCATCTTTGTGGGGAGAGTAGATGATGCCGTACTCGATCCGGAGAAGGGCGTTGTGAGCGGTCTCGCCCTGGGAGATGTGAACAAAGAGCTGTTCGACCAGAAGGGAAAAGGCATCATCATTCCCTACCGCTGGGTTACCGCCGTGGGCGACATAATCATCATCAGGCACTTGACCCGAAATGCAAAGGCTGAACACAAAGACGGCTAGCTGGGAGATTTATTCCGGCTTATGCGCTCGCGCGCCTCTCATGGTCAGGGCGGACGGGCGCGGCTTCAAGAAGCTGCTGGAGGACTGCCAAAAGCCCTACGATCTGGGTTTTGCCGGGTCGATGGTCCAGGCTACTGCCTCCTTCTTTGAGGATTCGGGCTTTTCACCGGCGCTTGCCTTCACGTTCTCCGACGAGATCAGCCTGCTCTTTCTGGAAGCTCCCTTCGCGGGCCGGGTTGAGAAGATCGACTCTGCGGTCGCGGGCTTCTTCTCCGCCGCGCTTTCCCTTAATCGGGGAAAGCTCATGAGCATGGACTGCAGGACGATTCCGCTTTGCAGGGCCGAAATCCTGGAATATCTGGCGGAACGGCAGGACGAGACCTGGCGAAATCACATCTTCTCATACGCCTTTTACATTCTTGTCGGCGAAGGGCTCAGAAACGCGGATGCCATGCAGCAGCTTCGCGGCATGAAAGAGAAGGAGATGCATGAACTGGTCTTCCAAAAGGGCGTGAACCTGGCCAAGACGCCGACCTGGGAGAGACGGGGCGTGATGGTCTATCGAAAAAATGGCCGGGTAACTCAGGACTGGGAGACACCGCTCTTTCGCTCAGGGGAAGGGCAAAGGCTGCTCTCCGAGATCATCGAGGCCGAATAAGCGAGCATGAGGCGTTGATGGATGATGCATTGAAGATCGACTCGGGATGCCATCCGCCGGACTGCACCCCATCATCTACCAAATTTGGATCCGGACAGCAGGGCAACCATTCTATCCCTTTCATATTTAGGAAGCAAGAAGATTTTATAAAAGCGTGGACGCTCTTCCGGGGGCTGGATAAGCGACAATGACGGGTCTTTCGGTTAACTGGGCCAGATACCAGGGATCATTGACAAAGCCGTTTAATGCGAATTCCGCTGGAATATAATTACTATTCTGCTGAAGCCTGGTGCCGTTGATCAGAATCGGTGTGGAATTGCTCATGAACATGGGATAGTACAACTCCGTTGGAGCGATCCTGGGGTAAATCTCACCTTTGATGACCTCATAGCCCAGCGGCTTTCCTCCCCATGCCCAGAGGTCTTTGCTGCCGTTGGACGAGCTGGCTACCGCGGCAAACTTATTTGTGTTTTGGGCCAGCCATGATTTGCCAAAATCCTCGCCGACATTTTTTATTCGTGAGTCAGCCGGACTGTGGCCGCAAATAAGAAGGCCGGCAGCTACGAGAGCAATTAAAAGGATCGGAGTTATATGCATATTCAATTCCAAATATTATTATGAGTTGAAATGATAAAGCTCTTTCGGAGAAAGTATATCCCTCCCGCCAAAAGCAATAAATATAAACGCGTCCCTCATGCTTTTTATCGAGTAGTTCTGGCATTGCAGGCGGATGGTGGCAGGGGGACCCTCCAATCGCCATTGATCAATCCTAAGCTATGATCAATCCTGAGCTTGGCCTACCTGAGATCGGCCTGTCCATAGGATCTTGATGAGAACAATCTGGCTGATCAGTCCAAGACGCAAAAAGCAAGACACAAAAAGTAATGTGCAAAAAAGCAAAATGAAGCTTTAAATAATTCAAGTGTAAATCAGTGCATATCAGACGTTTAGGAGTTTCAATCGTGCTTAAGAGATTCATGCATATTCTGGGGTTACTTGTACTGCTGGCGGTTTGCTCTCCTGCCATGATGGGTTCTGCTCTATCCGAAGATTGGAGCAGCTATCAGCCCGCGCACGCTCTTGGTTCCGGCGAGAGCGACTGGTGGTCCACATATCCGGCGCAACACGCAGATTCCGGAAAGGCCGTTACGCATCCAGATGTTGTCCTCGACGCCCTCAAGGAAAAGCCGTTGGTCATCCTGGTTCACAGCAGCACGTGCAAGTCCTGCGCCGAGCAGATTGCGAACTTGAAGGAACCGCTGGCAACTTACGGAAATGATGTAGAATATATGGATGTTTTGGGCGAATCCGGCGGAGATCTGCAAAAAGCCCTTGATCTTCTGGATGCCTACGATCCGCAGGGCCTGGGGCAGGGATATGTGCCCACTACGATCTTTGTAACCTTGATCAAGGGGTCTGACGGAAAAGTGCAGGTCGCCTGGCACAGCCAGATCGATGCCATGGGCAAAGGCCAGATTGAGGACTATATCAAAGACGCCGTCTACTACCATAAACAGAATGCTGCCGACTGGAATTGATCGCTGCATAGTTAATCACTGCATAATTCTTCGGCAGAATGCCGTATGGAATAATGCCAATCAGTCCATAAGCAGTCCATTGCCGAGCAAAACAAGGCCCGCAAAACAATGATCGATAGCAAGACGCCGAGCATAATGCCAACCAGAACGCCAAGTGTAGCAACCGTTACCATGCCCTGCAAAATGCCTGCCGCAAAGATGCTGCCGCCAGGAATGCTGCTCACTGCCGCAGCATTCTTCTCTCTATGCATAATTGCTCTCTTCTTCTTCACCATCTCAGCCGCAGCTTTGGATCTGGCAAAGGCTCCCGATTTTACCGCAACCGACGCAAATGGACGCAATTTCTCCCTTTCCGACTTTCGCGGCTCGCCGCTCGTGCTGCATATCACCAATATCGAGGTTCCACTGTGCGTGGAATGCGAGGTGTCCCTGAAGGGGCAGGTAAATGAGCTGATCCGGCTCAAGGCCATGCAGCCTGATGTGCAGATTGTGACATTGAACTTGCGGAAGAATCCCTACTCCAAAGGCGGCAAGGTTTTGGCTGAGAAGTGGTGGCAGGTCAACATCACCTGGCCCTGGACGGAGGATATCGAGCCTTATGCCATCGGCAGCAAATATCTGGACTACTGGAATGTGCAGGGCGGCTCCTCCAATCCTACGATTCTTCTAATTGACAAGGAAGGCAACGTCGCCGGTGTCTATCATGTTTACCGCGTGGGTGAAGGCGTTTTAGATGGAGTGCAGAGCGCCGAGACGCTTTCCGCCAAGCTGCAAGAACTGAAAAGCTCGCAGTGGAAGGGCTTTGAAGGAGAGGTCTCCAAGCAGAACGTATCAGCCTTCGGTATGTTCTTGCTCGGAATCCTGACGTCTCTTGCGCCCTGCTCCATCGCTCTGCTGATCGCGGTCTTTTCCTACGTCCTGACGGTACGCAGGAAAGACGAATACCTGCAAAAGAGCACTTCCACATCGAGAGAGGGCTTCATGATTGGTATCGCCTTCACCCTTGGGATGGCCGCGGTCTTCTTCGTGCTGGGGCTCTTCATCTCTCAGATCGGCTTTTTCATCCGCGACTCGAAAGTCTTCGACCTGATTGCAGGCGTTATCATGATTCTGCTTGGCATCGGCAACTTCAAGCCGCTGGAGGAGATCCTGGAGCCGGTGACGAGTCGCATCCGGCGCTCTCCCGACGGCGATGTCCACGAGAGGGGACCAGGGATTATGCAAAGGGCGGTGGAGACATCCATCGGGCTCTTCAAGCATTCGGCTTTCATCGGGGCCTTCACTCTTGGCATCTTCTTTGCATTGGGCTGGGCACCTTGCGCGCTATCAATGGTCCTGCCGGTCTTGATCTGGCTGGCATCGCAAAACGTGACTCCCCTGGCGGGCGGCATGATGCTCTTCATCTTCGGCGTGGGGCACGGTGTCCCCATCATCCCCATAGCTACCTTTTCCAGGGCAGTGGGCGGCAGAATCGGAGATAAATATGTCTCTATCGGCAAGTGGACCACCAAATTCTTCGGATTGCTGGTGATCGCTGTCGGTTTGGTGTACTCGGCCAGATACTTTGGCTTCCTGCTGTGGTAGATCGATAGAGAGAGGAATAAAAATTGATAAGAAAATTTGGTGAGATAATTGACCAAGATTGAGATCCTGGGAACGGATTGTGCCAAATGCAAGAGCCTGCATAAGAATGCGGAGAAAGCCGTCCAGGAGCTGGACATGGATGCCGAGGTTATCAAAGTGGACAGCATTCAGGAGATAATGAACCGAGGCATCATGATGATCCCTGGATTGGCCATAGACGGAGAGATAATACTCGTAGGAAGGAGCCCGTCCGTGGAAGAGCTGAAGAAGATGTTCAAAAAAGTCTAATGCTGCAAAATTTCCGGGACAATGGCTTTTAGTGCCAAAGATCACTCTTTTTGGATTAGAATATATTGCCTAATTATCCCGAAACATATTTATAATCTTCAGCATAATCTGCAGAATATGAAAACGGTCGTTCCAATTGCGCTTTTGATGCTTCTTTTGCTGCTCACGGGCCAGGCTGTCGGATCATATTGGTTCCAGGTGGTCGATGTCTCGCCCGTCAGCCTGGCGCCCAACAGCGCGGCAAACTTCACTGTTGACGTGAAGGGCCTGGGCAGCAATGGGGCATATGTCCAGCTGGTATTCAAGAATATGACGGAAGGGGTGGAAGTCTCCTGCCCCAAGATGATAAAATATGTGTTTCCTGCCGGAGTTACTGAGTATAATTGCACCATGAAGGCAGGAGATATTGCTCCGGGCAACTATTCCTACGTGGTCGATGTAGCCGCCAAAGGGTCGCCCTCCGGCAAGAAGACTGGATATATCGAAGTCGTTGGAACGAATGGGCCGGCAACAGGATCCAATGCTGCTGTTTTGGATAGTGCGGCTGCGAATGGCGCAAATGCTGAAAACGCGGAAAAATCAACCTCAGAGCAGGCAAAGTCAGAGACGCCTGATCAGGCCGGACCCGCATCGGAAAGCCAAAATAAAGCAACACCCGGATTCGGTGCTGTTTTAGGTGCTTTGTGCCTGGCTATGGCATTCAAACGGCTGAAATTTTAAGTTGGATGATATCGCTTTCTCTTTTTATATGAAGCTAAATCTTGAGCCATTCCCCAATCTTTCGTCTCCAACCCACATCCCGCACGTCCTCTTTTAGCTGTAGTATTTTTCGCATTTTGCGCCAAACAACCTAATAATATGGTCTTGCTCCTCATCGAT
>RPOO01000358.1 GCA_003857025.1 Methanothrix sp. | reverse complement strand
TCACTCAGCGGTGTTCTCTTTCCACCCTCTTCCACAAAGGTCTGAGGTGTCGGTGCTTGCAATTTGTTGACATGTTCTAATAGTGCACCCAACACTTCCAGCGGGTCATTGTTTGGAAGCCCTGGTTTTTTGATGCGTTCTAATAAGGTGGTCATTTGGTCATCTGGCATATTATCAGGGATGATTTCATTCAATTGTTCAAGGTCATCTGGCCCTAATATTTTCCCAATATTTGTCTGACTCTTGATCGCATCATATACCCGCTTAGCCTGTGGATTAAGAGGTGGTAACTTGCCGTTCCGACCCGTGTTCCCAACAGAAACGTCGGTTCCAGCATCCAATTCTGCAGATACATCGATCTGCGGGCTTAATTCAAATTCATCCTCTTCTGAAGAGGTTCCAGCATCCCCTGAGTCGCTGCTTGTCCCCGTATCACCAGCATCACCTTGTTTGCCGCCTTCTCCACCACCTAAACCCAATTTTGCTTTCCCCGTGACCAGATTGTAAATCGCTGACCCCACTTCGAAAATGTCTAAAGCGGTCGTAATAATATTGATCCCTGGTATCAGTTTTAAAAGTATCTTACCGCCAACCTTCTTTACTACCTCACCTACCAACCGTCCTGCTTTGGATTTCAGTCCTTTTGTTATAGTCCTATAAGAGTTGGTCAGCACACTGGCCGTCTTTTTGTTTGAGGCGATTTTTTGCGTCAGATCCTTTATCTTTCCACCATTGTTCTTCAAACGTGCATTCAATTTTGAGCGCACTTCAGGTTTTAGCTTGCTGCCGCGCTTCTTCAGATGATCCCGTATACGTTTATTTTCATCATTGAGGGCATCCAATTTCTTCTTAGCGTTAATACTCTGTTCAGCATTCTTAGAAATCGCCCGGTTGAGCTTTGCCATTCGCGCTAACCGTACTACATCGGAAGGATCGATGTTCACCTCAAATTGACCCTTGACCTTGATTTTCATTCCCTCCATAATCAGCGCGCCAAGGTCCGTGGTCATAATCAGGTCTCCAAGTTCTGTCCCACGAATGGCTTCAGTCAAGGAGCCCTCCAAAGCCACACCCACCTTAAAAACATTGACATCGATGCTGCCTCCCTCCAACTTCGCTTCTAATGCCTTAAAATCAGCTTTCATCGTAATTCCTGGAATAAGCTCGGCGAGTGTCAGGTCTATTTTTGTAAGTGCTAGAGCCATGGAATTGGAGGCTTTTGCGCCAGCTTGTTTGGTACGAGTTATTTTGGTAGCGCCAAGCTGTGCCTTCAGTTCTCCCTCCTTTGTCCCCGGATCACCTATATCACCTTTTACTTTTGCAGGATTTGGATCCGCCTTGGATACCGTGAAACGAATGCTAAAAGAATAGCGATCCGCCTTTTTTTCCAGCTTAAACTCGTACTCATTCCCTGGTAGGTTTGATTTTTCTTTCTCTTCATCACGTTGAATCAAACCGGATGGAGCAGTACTTAACCCTGAAGTATGGGTATCGACACCTATGCTATGAAAATACTGTCCAGGGGACGCACCTTGCTGAATTACGTGTGTCAATTCGTGGGCTAACAATTTTTGACCGGCTTGAGTCTCAGGCTGAAAAAAATCCTGCCGGAAGTAAATATCTGCGCCAGTCGTAAAGGCACGAGCCTGAATGACATCTGCCATGTGGTCAGCTTGCTTATCTGTATGAATCCGGACAGGGCTTAGAAAGCGTCTGAAAACTCAAGCATGAGCAGTAGCCAAGCGTCTGAGCATCAAACGGATCATCGCCACATAGATAAAAGCCTCGCTGGTCTCCGGCAAGCGCTCATAATCCTTGCCCAAACGACGCTGGCGGTTAAGCCAGGAGAAGGTGCGCTCGACAATCCAGCGTTTGGGCAGCACCTGAAAACCGATCTGATCGCCCAGTTTCTCGACAATCTGCAAGGTCCAGCCAAAGCTGATGCGCACCCAGTCAATCAAACTGCCGCGATAGCCGCCATCCGCCCAGAAGATCTGCAACCGGCACCAGCCAGTAATGCGATCCACCAGCGCCTGCAACAG
>RPOO01000368.1 GCA_003857025.1 Methanothrix sp. | reverse complement strand
CGCCCTCGGTCACCGCCACTTCACGCATGTTGTCGCCGAACCGGGCGATCTTCAGATGCTGCATGTCATACCACGCCGCAGCCGCACGGGTCCAGACCGCGATACGCTCCTGAACGTCCGCCTCCTGCCAGTGTCCCACCACGACTTTCCGCTCGATGCGCATCCGGCTCATGATGAATCCATGCTCCCGGTCGCCGTGGGCCGACTGGTTCAGGTTCATGAAATCCATGTCGATGTCCTGAAAGGGCAGGTCGCGATTGAAATGGGTGTGCAGGTGCAGCAGAGGCTTGTTCAGGATTTTAAGCCCGTTGATCCACATCTTCGAAGGGGAGAAAGTGTGGCACCAGGTGATCAACCCGATACACTGGGGATCGGCATTGGCTTCGATGCAGAGCTTCGTGATTTCGTCCGGCGTTTTCATGACCGGCTTGAACGCGATATTCACCGGTATGCTCGCCAAACCATTGAAATACCTGACAATTTCTTCCGAATTGTTCGCAACCTGCGCCAGTGTTTTGGGCCCGTATAAATGCTGGCTCCCGGTCACAAACCAGATGTTCAGTTTTTTGAAGTCCATCGCTTTTCTCCCATCAATATGGTTAGTGTTTGTCTTCAAAATGACACGACCTGCCGCCTATATAAGTTACAGTGTCTTATTTATAAGAATCAACCGTTTTTTCATGCATCCTCTCACTATCGACCCTGATGGAAAATAAATGCTTGACTCTGGAATACAAGAGTATTAGTATGTCATGAATGCTAAAACAGCCCCCTTCCGGCGCGATGCGCCGCCTTCCCCCCGTCGGGAGGGCAGGCTGAAACTGACGGCGCTGGTGGCGTTTTGCAGTCATGAGCCTGTTATCCATTGTCGGGAGGCAGTACGTGCCGCACCCTTCGACTTCGCTCAGGGTGCGCCCTTGTAGGACAGTATTATTGGAGGCAGTAGACGTGAAGAAAACATATTTCATGAGAAAAATGCAGACAATCGCTGTTCTTCTCGTGCTGCTGCTTATTTCATATTTTTCATACTGTTCACAAAACGATGGGATCGATCCGGGCAGCAACACGCACGAGGTGACCGATACCAGCCTTACCCCGCTTTCGACCTTCGAAGATGCATTCACAAATCACAAAAGCAACATCCAGGTGAAACAAACCGGCGCCATAACCGCCATTCTCAGCGACGACACGGACGGCGACGCGCACCAGCGGTTCATTGTCCGTCTGGACAACAACCAAACCCTGCTGATCGCCCACAATATCGATATCGCGCCCCGTGTCCCGAATCCGGCTGTTGGCGCTGCCATCACCTTCTACGGCGAATACGAATGGAACGCAGAAGGCGGCGTCATCCACTGGACACACAAAGACTCAACCGGCGTTCATGTCGATGGATGGCTTGAGTATAAAGGGGTGAAGTACTGGTGAAAAAATGGGAAATAAGACAATCAATCATCTATTTCTTGTCTATACTTTTTTCGAGAGAGATATTTTTAAGGGAAAAAAGACACATGATAATACTGTAAATGAATAATTTGATGGTAGATATTTTATGAAAATGAATTAATATTTCACAAGAAAATACTTTATAACTATCGCAAGAAAATGGAAGTTTATATGCCAATTGATCCAAAAGGTTCATTTCTATTTAATGATGCACATTTATCATTTGCTAGTGAACTATTGAAAAGATGGGAAGTTATAGATTTTGACCAAAAATATGTTGATAATTTAAACTCTAGACTTTTTGAAATATTACAATTAAAAAGCACCTCGTTTAGAACTCAATTATCAAAAATAATTGAAGCATTTAATAATGAATCATTAGTATTGGTTCTTGGTGCAGGTGTATCAGTCGATTACAATCTTCCAAATTGGGATACTCTTTTACAAAAACTATTATTATCAAGCTTTCAAAATGAAACAGACTCGAATAAAGAAAAATCTTTAGTCCTTGCAAAAATATTCACCAAAATATTCTCTCCAAATCCTCTCATAGCAGCCAGATACCTTAGAAATTATTATCGTGAAAATTCAAAAGACGGCGAAGTGAATGCCTTTGAGAAAGCAATTAGGAATTCTTTATATGAAAATTTTAAATCTAATTTTTGCTCTCTATTATATAGAGAAATTGTGCAATTATGTGTATCTCCTGGAAAAACCCCAAATTTAAATAGTATTCTCACTTACAATTATGACGATATTCTTGAGACCCATATAAAAGAATTAGATATAACAATACCATATAAAACAATAGCTGCTGTAGGCATTAAACCAGCATCTGGTGAGCTT
>RPOO01000363.1 GCA_003857025.1 Methanothrix sp. | reverse complement strand
CCTTCTTGCTTCCAGTAGATACCAGAAACTTCTCATCACTCCCACCTAATGTTTTTTCAACCATATCCATCTCCATACCTTCTTGTGAATAGTTGCCCTTATGGTGGTTAAAAAATGATTCCGCTTCACTCTTTCCCAAAAAGCGGTAGAAGTGCTCAGAATCTGCAATGTGCTCATCAAAAGTTCTTATTTCATACCACGGAGTATCGGGAGTAACATCAATACTTTTGGTAGCAATTGCAGCGGATAGATAGTCTTCATCTGATGTAAACCCGTCCTCATACATTTCTGATAGTTGTTCGTCATCCGTGAGAGAACCAAGATAGTCTCTCTCAGTGTCTATAAAGCGGCCATAAAAAAGAATATGTCCGTCTCGATCTTTCTTTACAATAATATTATTTAGCATTTCTGATACGGACGACCCTTTTACAACCTTAAGGTTTAAAACCTTCTGTTGCAGTTCAGCAACCTTCGGTGAAACCTTCTTTGAACCTAATTTAGCCATCTGGTCGGCAAGTTCCATTGCCTCTTTAGAGGTGTCCTTACTGGAAATTATTTCATCCGATTTGTTAAAAACATTGAAGGTTCCGTCAAGTGCCTCAACTACCGCCCATCCCGTTGTTTTGTTAACCCAACCGCCAACGTGATCGTCTTCATACCAATCAGGAACGTCCACAGCATTTTCATCAATATGCTCTATAGATGCAACCTTCTTCAAATCTTTTGGATTTACCCAATCAACAGTTGTACTTCCAACCTCAATAGAGGCGGCAAATTGATCAGGGTCTCTCAACCTTACAACCCCAGCATCCCCTTTGGTAATTCCATTTTTAGGGACATCTTTTAGAAAGATAACCTTGTCCCCTGCCTGCAAATGTTGCACCTTGCTCTCATAATGCTCTTTCCTCACATCAGGCGGAATAAGATCAAAAGGTTCCTTTTCTATCTTGTTTTTGTCGGTACTTAAAATAGGGCGTTTAAAACCTTTATTATCAACTGATACAACCTTCGATGCGTCCTTTGAGTCATATCCTCTCTTTACATAATAGTTTAAAATAACATAAAATTCAGTATTTGTGGTATATCTCCACCCAATAACCGCAAACTTATCCTCATTAGGAAAATCTATTTCGTCTCCAATCTTCCCTATAGTAACTTTAAAACCACCTTGTTCTGCCTGTTGTTTAAATTTGTTAATGAGCCAATCTTTATCGGCTGTATACCCGTAGTCAACAGTTGAAACCTTATATTCAGATGCAACCTTCTTTGACGCATCCTTATCAACTACGTCTTGCCGCTTAATCAAAAAGAGTGGCGCAGCTCCTCCACCTGTATGAGCTTCACCTTTTTGTTCTAACTCTGATCTAATACGAGCTTGCTCACCCTTATCCATATCCACATTAGCATCAAAAAACTCCTTAAGAGTTGTAGAGTGCATTTCGTCAAAACCATCTGTAAGGCTGTTCTTGTCATAGATCGTAAGGATGGTTTCGTCTGAGAGGGTTGCAACCTTAGAAACCTTCGCTGCAACCTTCTGTTCAGCAGACCAATCAGGAAATCCTGTGCCCGTTGTTTTCTTTTCCGTAACATACCAACCGTCAGAACGCTTTATTAAGGTTGCAACAATGCCATGATCCGTCATAACATTGTATAAACGAGCACCATTAACTTCTTTCTCAAACTGAACGCCATTATAGGCAGAATATCCTAATGTACCTCCAAGCTGATTTGCCGTCTCAAAATCATCACGAGAGTCATACAAAAGACCCTTTGCATCAGCCGTCTTACCATGCTTTGCATCAAGCCATCCAGCCTTCCATGCAGCAACCTTAACGACTATGCCCTTAAAAGGGTTAGAAGCCAGTTTAATCTTGGCACTATAGGCGGAATGCCCAATATTATATGCCGTAGAATAGTCTTTGAAAGCAGTCTTTTCCATAATAGTTCCTTTTTTTATTCCTTTTGATTCCCAATAATCATCGTGTGCGACATCAAGAGCTTTCTGTTGCAGTTCTTCAAGGTGTTCTACAAGAATGTCTTCCGGCATATCTTCGGAAACTACATCAATAATGTCTTCCATAGAATGCGCGGAATCGCCAAAATATAAAGTTCCTTCATATTCTACTTCATATTCGGTTCCATCTATAGTATAATTAAAATTACCAACAACATCAACCTTTTCATCAATATTTTTTATAACACTTTTCTTTTCCACAATACTTCCCTTCTTAGCCTTTTCAAGAGCCTTCTCAAAACCAGGCAGTTCATCATAATAGTCTGGATATTCATCAAGATGGTTCTTTGCAATCCAACTAAAGAACTCATCGGCTGACGGCCACTTCTGGTTCTCTTCAAAATAGTCTTTGAGCTTTTCAAAAGAAGATTTGTGTTCTCGTTCTATTTCGGTCCCCACTTGGAGATCGGTCTTATT
>RPOO01000353.1 GCA_003857025.1 Methanothrix sp. | reverse complement strand
ACAACCTTCAAAAGTTACCTGATAATTATGGGGACGTTTTCTTAAGACTCGCGCCTCAGTTTTATGGGGATACCCTTCGGTTGGATCATAACAGATTAAGATACATTCCTTCAAGCATATCCAAATATTATGCTATGACTGGATTGCATCTTGAGAACAACCTTTTAGATTCCATACCTTCAGAGATTGTAGAATTAACAGGATTAAGAGAATTGTTCATAGACAGCAATAATATCAAATATTTACCCGCATCACTGGCAAACGCAAACGCATGGCTTTATATAAGCGCGAATCACAACCAGATCACCACGATTCCTGACGAGTATCTTAATGCATATATGGTCACAAAAATAGATGCAAACTATAATTTTATTTGCGCACAAACAAATACAATTAGACTTCTAGTATATCAAAATAAATTAAGCATCAACAATCAAATCTGCACAACCATTGAATCACAACCTTCTTTGTTAAAACCTTCAACCATCTATCCCAATCCTTTTAGCGGAAGTACCTTCATCAGGACCGATGGTTTGACAAAGATATTTGATTTGTCGGGACGGCTGGTACTTCAAACCTCAAAGAACACGGTTTTTAACGCCCTTCCAGGCGTTTACATTCTTAAAAGCAATGGCAACATTAAGAAGGTTGTTTCCATAAAATAAAATGAATTTATACCTACTTGATGGGCATGCCATAGTTTATAGCTACTATTACGCTTTCAAAAACAACCCTCTAACAAATTCCAAAGGAGACAACACATCATCCATGTTTGGTATGGCAAAAATACTCACAACCCTATTTAAACACTATGAGATGAGCCATATTGGGGTTATATTTGATTCACCCTATAAGACATGGCGAAAAGAACTCTATCCAGAATACAAAGCAACTAGAAAATACGTTGATGATATAAGACCCCTTATTGAAAAAACGTATATGATGTGCAAAACATGGGATATATATAGCGAAGCTTTTAGAGGACTTGAGGCAGACGATATTATAGGATTTATAGCAAAAAAAGCTGAGGCAGACGGCTTTAAGGTTTTTATTGTAACAAAGGACAAAGACTATTGCCAGTTGGTTTCAGACAATATTCTTTTGGTTGACCTTGGAAACAAAATAGGTAAAGAAGAGTCAACTATAATAGACCGTAAGGCTGTTAAGGAAAAACATGGCGTATACCCTGAACAGATACCCGACTATCTAGCACTTATTGGTGATTCGTCTGACAACATATCTGGCGTACCAAGCATTGGTAAAAAAACAGCGGCAGAGTTAATTTCCAAATACGGCTCTGTCAAAGGAATTTTAGAAAACCTTAAAGATATGAATGATAAGAAACAAAAACTGTTTGACGATCATTCTATCACCCTTAAGAGAGACCTTATCCTAACAAAATTCAAAACTGATATTGTATTACCCATTAACTGGGACGAATTTCAGAAGCCACAAAACTACAATATAAAACTACTTGAATTACTTGAGAATGAGTTTGAGTTCTATTCTATTTTGAAAGAACTTGTCTAGAACTGATTAAACCCATCAAGTCGTTTGAACACCCCATTTTTCATAACTATACCAGGGGAACGGACATATAAATCTGGTGCATGTCCAGAAACATATACTTTACCAATAACAATTCCTCCAATAGTACCATTAGAATCAAGTGGTGGATAATACCCATAAGCCGTACCAATTGGAACCGCAATAGCACTTTGAGAAGTATAGAATTCCACTTCTGGCTCAAATTTTGTTGCCCGTGGTAATTGATATACCGCATGATCGGTGTAATCCATTAGTCTATAATAAGACCTATTACGCACACAAAAATAGGCGTAGTTTCCATAAATATCAGAGTCCATAGTTGTTGGAAATGGAACCGTAACTAACCGTCTTTCGGACAAATGTATTCTATTACCGTACCCATCATATGCCGTTCCACAATTTATAAGGTATTCCGTACCATTTTGAAAAAGAATCTCAAAGTTTCCATCAGTAACGCTTGTAGTCGATGGTATAAACCCAGCATAGGACGAGCTTGA
>RPOO01000357.1 GCA_003857025.1 Methanothrix sp. | reverse complement strand
CAAAAATAATATTTAAAACAACAAAAAACCCAAATCAAAACACCCAATTCATTTATGACTATGTTGAACTAATGAAACTTCTACAAAAACTATTCAAAGAAAACCAAACCATTTTAAAACTCACAGACCTTGTAACGAAAAAGTTTGATGTCTGTTCAACAGGCATCCTAAATTTTTGTTACATGGCACAAACCATCAAAGAAGCTCTTCTTACCAAACCACAAACAGAGATAATACGATTACTATCAAAAGCACAAACCTTGAACGACTTTTTAAATTCAATCGGAACCATAGTACAAAAGCCTTACATGACCGTACTAGATAAATCAGATATAGTTAAAAAATTGCAAGCCGAAATTCACAACAGAAAACAAAACAACCCAAACCATGATTTAAACAAATACTTCAATTCAAAAAACACTATCAATAAAAAAGGACTGGAACTCATACTCAATGGATGAAACCCTAAACATATACTATCAAAACAAACCCTTTTCAGATTGGGTTAGAAGTCGTGTATTTGTTGGGATCACACCCGACAACATTGCCAAATATTTTTCAATATTTCAGCGTTACGAGATGTGCCAAAAGGAACAATGTCATGACTGCGCTGGAATCATGCCTGAATGGGCTACAGAAGAGGAAATTCAAACAGGACTATTTAAACAAACCAAATGTGAAAAGAAAAAAGCACAACTAACCCAAATCCTTAAAAACAAAATACCACCCTTATACGAAACAGCCTCTCTTAACAAGTACAATGAGGACGTGAGGAAAGTCGTTGAGAACTTTATCAGCGGCTTTCCAAAGTCCAAAGGTCTTTACATATATTCAGTAAAGCATAATGTAGGTAAGACAACCTTGATATGGGCCATAATTAATAGACTCATGCAAGAACGAAAGTTCAATTCAGAATTTATTTATAATAACGCAGTGGATGTCGCAATGGCTATCCACGAAGATGCGTTTGAAAACAACCACACAGTATTTAAGTCCTATAAGGAGTGCTCATTATTTATAATTGATGATTTTGGTGATTATAACATGACACAATCAATGGTTTCAAAGATTCGTGCCATATTTGATTATCGGTTGGCATATCAGTTGCCCGTCATAATCGTAGGGTCAACCCCACCAGAACAGTGGGCGTATGAAAAGTCACCAATTGAATCTACAATGTTGAAGCTCCTGCGGATGACGGAGGCAATAGGTTTGTGAGTGAATTTTGTTTTATAGACGGAGAGGAAACAGTTCTCATACATCTGCTTCAAAACAGTAATGTGGATGAGATAACGAGCAAGTGTGAAGAGGATTTCTTTTCAGACTTGTTTTTAAAGAATATGTATAAAATCTGCATGGACTATTCCATTACCACTGGTAGAGGAACCATTGATTTTAATTCCATATGTCAAATAGTCAGGGCTATGGGGAAGACAGATGAGCATATAAGCTATCTGACAGAGTTGTACGCCACAAATGTAGGGCAAAAACCTTCTTTACACTATGTTATTGAGAATCTATTGGGATTGTCTAAAAGACGAAAACTTATATTTAGCCTACAAAATCAATTAGTCAGAGTAAACAATCCAAAGATGGATATTGACCAAGTGCTTTCAGAGACGGAAGAGGTTGTGTCTAACATAGACGTAAAGAACAAAAATCTTGAAGTAGTGCTGCCAAAAAACCTTCTTGATCGAAGATATAAGGGATTAGAAGAACGATATAATACCAAAGGAATTTATACCTATTGGGAGGACTTTGATAAACACCTTGCAGTAGGTTTTGCCCCAACAAAGGTGTCGGTGATAGCTGGAAGAACGGCAATGGGTAAAAGCTTTTTCAAAACCAACCTTATTATAAACATGTGCCGAAATGGGGTAGGGGTTCTAAACATCTGTCCAGAACAGGGCTTTGATAGTGAACATGATAGAATTGACAGTATTATGACGGGAAAGCACCTTAAAAGTATTATTAAGATACAAGGGGTGAAAGAGGACGATGAAATTTGGCAGCTTCTTAAACTCAACTCTGAAAAAATAGCAAAAGAATGGAACTATGCATGTTGTCCATCAAGAAGCATTACTACCGCAGGAGTCAGGTCTGCCATAAAAAGAGTTAAACGGGCAGGGGTTCCAGTAAATATTGTATTCATAGATTTGTTTGACCGCCTTGAAGATGTAAACGTTTCCGCAGCTCGTACAGAAATGTTTGCATCAAAGTTGGGACAGATAGAAAAAATAGCGGATGAAGAAAAGGTTCATATCTGCTTACTCGTCCAAATTGGACGGAAGACGGAAGATCGAAAGGATAAAAGACCTGCTTTAAGTGACCTTAAAGATTGTGGACATTTTGAACAGGACGCTGACTTGGTTATGCTACTCTATCGAGAAGGCTATTATGACAAAGATATCGAGGACAATATTCTTGATCTTGAGATAGCAAAACAAAGAGATGGCCCGTCAGGATTGACGTACCAGTTTATGATTATTGACAAACAAACCTTATCTATTGCACCTATTGGGGTAAAAGTACAAGGGGACGCTAAAGGGGGGCATCATGCATGAGCTTGAAAA
>RPOO01000369.1 GCA_003857025.1 Methanothrix sp. | reverse complement strand
CCTGGCCGCAGCCGACATCAAGGGCCGGCTGAAGCTCCTGGGCGACAGCGCCAAGCAGAGGGCCATCGACTACTTCCAGATCCAAGGCCTCGACCTGGTCGAGCTGGTCGGTGACCACTATCTGGACGAGCTGGTCCGCTGGGCGGCCGACCGGGTGAGCCCGTTCCCCGGCAAGGAGACCGCGGTGGCCCTCGCGGTGGAGAAGTATTCCAACCTCCTGGCCGAGAAGGGGGTCGACTGGATGCGGGAGCACTGGTTCAGGATCGACCCGCCGGCCGGCGTGGCCATGGCGCCGGTGCCCGCCCCCGCGCAGCCGCTCCCCCGCACGGGCGTGAACCCCTGACCTGGAGCCCGCCATGTGGGAGTCCCTGCTGAAGGTCCTCCTGGGCTTCCTGAAGACCTGGTACGACGGGGAGCGCAAGGAAGCTCTGGAGTGGGAGTCCAAGGCCCTGAAGGGCCAGCAGGACTCCATGAAGGAGGCCCGGGTAGTCGAGAAGATGCTCGAAGCGGCCCGCCACCTGAAGACGCCATCGGCCCAGGAGTGGAACCGGAAGGCGGTCCCCGCCATCCTTCCCCTCCTGGTCCTGGTCCTGCTCTCCGGGTGCAGCCTCTTCACCAAGTACGTGACGGTCCCCGGCATGTGGCCCGAGTTCCCTGCGGTCGAGCGACCGCAGATCCCGGGGCCGGAGGAGTGGGGAGTGCGCGAGGCCATCCTGGCCGGATACGCCTCCGCGCTCGAAGCGCAGATTGCCGCCTACAACGGGGCGGCCAAGGCGCACAACCTCAAGTACGGGTACACCGACCCGCAGAAGGAGGAGTCCAATGTCGGGGAAGACCGCGAAGGCCGAACGCCGAGCCCTTGAGCTGGTGCCGAAGCCGCAGACTACCCGCCGCCAGGTCCTCGCCGTCTGGAACGTCCTGGAGGAGCTGTCGGACCGGAAGTCCGACGACCTCCGCTGGGCCTATCACGTCGCCAAGAACAAGGCGCTGATCAAGCCCGAAGTCGACGCGCTCCGGGCCGCGCAGAAGCCCGACGAGGACTTCGACGCCTACGACAAGGCCCGGATCGAGCTGTGCAAGAACCATGCGCAGCGGGACCCCAATACCCACGAGCCCCTCACCACCGACAACGGCCGGCGCTTCCTCATTGACCACACGCGCCAGGCCGAGTTCGACGCCGCGGCCGAGAAGCTGAAGGAGGAGCACAAGCCCGCGCTGGATCGGTACGAGGAGAAGATGAAGGCCTTCGAGAAGTTCCTGGACGAGGAGATCCCCTCCCCGGTCTGGCACCCGATCCCCTACATGTGCCTGCCCAAGGACATCACCCCCCGCCAGGTCGAGGTGCTGATCGACGTGGTGAAGGAGGCGTAGTCGTGACCGGTGCCCAGAAGAAGGCCAGGGTCAACGAGCTGCTCCAGGAGTCCGACGAGGAGTCACTCCTGGCCGACGGCTTCGAGGCCGCGATCATCGGCGTGGGGCGCCAGTTCACCAAGGCCCCGGTGATCGTCTACGACTACGCGAAGTGCATCGAGATCCTGGTGAAGAAGGGCATGACGCACGACGAGGCCGTCGAATACTTCGAGTTCAACACGCAGGGCGCCTGGATGGGCGAGCAGACGCCCGTCTTCGTGAACGTCGTTCACTGACACCGCCTCCCGGGGGCTGGCCTTGGCAGGACCCACCGACCTGCTGGGGCTGGCCCCTCCTCTTTTCGTAAACCGCTGAATCCAGGCAATCGGCTGCAACATAAGCCCAAAGAAAAATTCCGCGTTACACAGCATTTTTTCTGGTTTCCGCCTTGACACTGTGTAACGATGGGTTATTGTCCACGTGGGTACACGAGAGTACACGAGGAACGGGAAAGGGGAACGCAGATGATCGACATGGGGTTCGTGATGGCGGGCCACGCGATCTTCACGGTGGGGAACGACAAGGGCAACCATTACACCTTCCGGGTGAGCTGCCCGAAGAACAACCCGGACCTGCACTTCATCGGGCTCCTGACCGGTCCGGACAACGGCGCCGATTACACCTACATGGGCATCCTCCTGCCGGACGGCGCCGTCCGGCTGACCAAGGCCTCGAAGTACACGGGCGACTCGACGCCCGTCCGGGTGGCCTCCTGGGCCTGCAAGGTGATCCTGGGCAAGGCCGCGCTGCCCGCCGGGTACAGCATCCAGCACGCCGGCCGGTGCGGCCGCTGCGGCCGGCTCCTGACCACGCCGGAGAGCATCGAGCGGGGCATCGGCCCCGAGTGCTGGGACATCATGCACGGCGGCGCGGCGGTCGAGGCGCCGAAGGTCGAGGAGCTGATCGGATTCTAGGACCCGGCCCCGGGGGACCGGGGCAAACAGGACGGGGCCTCAGCCCGTGGGGGTGGCGAGAGGCCGAGAGAAAGGGAGAGACCATGCTGAAGGTGAAGGACCTGCGCGAGCTGCTGGCGAAGTACCCGGACGACGCCGAGGTCATCATCCACGACGTGCGGACCGGTGAGGCGCAGGTCGAGGCGGTGACCCCCTACTCCATCCTGACCCACGGCAAGATCGTGACCGACGAGGCCGACTGGGAAGGCGGTGTCGGCCCCAACGCCCCGGTCCTCCTCGTGAACCAGAACCAGATCGTGGCCGAGCAAGACAAGCTCTGGCACGAGCGGGCGCTCGACTGGGCCATCCGGAACGACTAGGGCCGAAGGGCAGGGGAGACCGCCATGAGTGCGATCCGGGTCCGGGTGGAGCGAAACGAGGGGAAGCGGGGACAGCGGCTCTCGTCCACGCTGGCCGGGATCAACCCCCGCATC
>RPOO01000361.1 GCA_003857025.1 Methanothrix sp. | reverse complement strand
CTTTCTGAAATTGATGGTGAAAAAATCTTAAAAAACATTGAGAGGGCGGGGCGCACTTGTTATAAGTCAGAAGATTTAATTACAATAGACTCCGCCAAAACCTTCGTTGCTATGATTTTGAAACGGGGGCATTTATCTGTTATTGAGCATGAGAGTATTTCCGTTAAATTTGTGATAGATCGTGGGGTGTCTCATGAGATAGTGCGGCACAGACTTTCCTCCTTTTCACAAGAGAGTACACGATACTGCAACTATGCAAAAGACAAATTTGGGCAGTCAATTACGGTTATAAACATAGCTAATCACCTCACTAATAAGGCTTCATTCGATGTGTGGTTACAGGCTATGGAAGATGCGCAGGAGGCGTATTTAACCTTGATTGATTTGGGAAATCCACCGCAGATTGCTAGAAGCGTATTACCAAATTCATTGAAAACAGAAATTGTTGTTACATGCAACTTGAGGGAATGGAGGCTTATTTTTCAGCAGAGGACGGCAGCGGGTGCACATGTTCAAATGAGGGAGGTTATGGATCCATTGTTGGTGGAATTTAGAAAAAGGATACCTGTGATATTTGATAATATTTCTGATGGGAACTAATATGACACCCTCTGTTTTAACTTGGCATTGCACCCAACACGGTGAAGTGAACAATAAATTTTGTTTTGACTGTTGGGCTAAAATGAATGAAAGCTACCGTAAGGCTAATAATATAATGGCAAGAAGTCGGCCAGAGTGCAAAGACGAGCATTTTGTTAAAAAGAACTATGCGTCTAAATGATTATAAAGCGGACTCCAATGAATGTGTTCTTGCTGGTGCGGTAACGGGAGAATATTCCGTAGGGGATATTGTAAAAATGCCGAATATCTATTATACATATCCTAAAGAGGTTAGAGGTAAACTAGGACGAATAACAAGTATGCAAATTTATCATGATAGTGCTGCAAAATGTAGAATAAGATTAAAAAATGGTAAGTTGATACGAGCTTTTTTATCTGATACCATTTTACTAAAATGAGAAAAATAGACCTTCGTAACTGTGTTAGTCGTTCCAGTAAGCTGTCTAGTAAGTTATTGGATAAGGGGTCTATTGACAAAGGCAATCCAAATAAGCTATTTTATGATACTAAGCTCAAGTGTCATACCCTTCTAATAGGTTCTAAGGGGACATTGGATTCTACTAAGGTTATGGTGGACGGGAAAGAGGTATTGATAAAAGGACTTACGTTTGAGTGTTCTGAAGAAGCGGTGTTTGTGTTATTGACGGTTCTTGAGGGGGATGAGATTGTGGTTAAGAGTTTGGATTTTTTAAATGATTGATATAAAAAACATTTCAAAGAACTTCAAACAATTGGCTATTTGTGGTATATCTAACCACATTTTGCAAATTCGTACAGGTAGTTATGTTTTAAACATTAAAAATTGTGAGTATTCCGATGGGCTTCTAGATGTTAAACTACTAAAGAAAGGTATTTTAACACGTAAAGGAAAGTTCGATCTTTTAACCCCTATTGTTGATGAAGTAAAACCTTTGGACATATTATCTGCATTTGAGATGCCTTTTAAAGGTATTGCAGCATTACCTTATGATTATATAATTTTTAATGAAGGTTTGGCTTTGGGTACAAACGGCAGGATAGGATTATGGGTTGAAACGGGGATTGAAGAGAAGTTTGGAGTTCCGTTAGATGCGTTTGATGTGTTGTCGGACCTTGGGGGTAAGCCAACCTTTATGCTTACCAAAAATTTGTCAGTTGATAAAGACGCTTTGTTTCTCATTGTTGATTCATTTTTCTATCAGATGTATATAAAGCTGTATAGAAATGTTCCTGATATAAAGGATAAGCTGCCTATACGGGATAACTTTGTGTATATTAACAGAAAAGAATTGTTGCCGTTTTTCAAAGGTCTTTTGGTGTATATTTGTGAAGACAAACCAGATGTTACAATACACATAACGGATAAGATACTTCATGTAAACAACGATTCACAAGAGATTGAAACCCCAAAAGGTTTTGAGCATTTTAATCTCACTCTTAATGTACTCAATATAGTGAAGGTTCTTACAGCTATGCAGGAACCTGTTTGTGTTTCAGTTCCATCCGATTCAAAAGGCCCGATAGTATTTAGGACAAAAACTATGTTTGATGAATATTTTAGTTTGGTCATGCCTATTGTATAAAAGTATGAAACAATTTTTTAAAATGATATGGTGTTGTATGGTGGGGCATAAAGCATGGCATTACTATAAGCACCAAAACCATATTAAAACATCTTTGCTAATTTCGGACTGCTCTTCTGGTATTATAAAGCATTCATATATATGCCTACGATGTGGAAAACAAGTAAAAGGAGTTCATAATGGGAACTGTCTATAAGCTATTTGAAAAGCAGCGTGGCACAACCGTAAAGCAAATTGTTGACACCTTTACAACACCACAAAAAATTCTAATAGTATTTTGGCATGGGCTTGGGGACACCCTTATGTTCCTGCCACTATATGAGCATTTTAGAACATTGTATCCACAGCACGATATTGAGTTGTCCCTTCTGCCTGGAGTTGGACAGGCGGAGTTTTTTAATACCCTTGCATTGCCCGAAGACAAATTTGTTGAAACCCATGATTGCTGTTTTGTCATATCATTTCCGATGGTTGAGGGCGCGAATAAGATGACGAAATCGGAATATTGCTGTATTTGTGAACTTGGTATTCCTCCAGTATATCTTGGATTGCCAAAGATACTGAAAGCACAAAATAAGATGCTTGCGGTTCACTTACAAGGTACGTGTCTTCCAGGGTCAACAAACCCTGAT
>RPOO01000362.1 GCA_003857025.1 Methanothrix sp. | reverse complement strand
TGCAATCACAAGGATAGCAACCATGCCCATACCCACATACAGGGCAACAAAAATTCTTTCCACATTCACACGTTTCCCCAACATACGGCTCTGGCTTTGGTTGATTCCAGTTTGTAGGCATTAGTTCTGGATGGCAACAGGTTTCAGTATGCTTCATTTTAGAACCCTCTTTGAAAGTTTTGTAGACAATCGTTTATTGTAGCAATAAAAACCTTCAAATGCCTGGCACAACCTTGCGATTGCCTTATGTTCTAACAAATCAAAATCTTTGTCCAACTTTGAGTTTGATTTTTCATTAAACATCACCATAGTATTTTTAAACAATACATAAACACCACTAAAAAAAGCATGGGTTAATTCGTGAATAACATTGTAACGCATCGATCTTTCTGTCATCTTTATTAAAGCGTCATTATTGAATTTAATATACATTGTGCCCTTTTGGGCATCAATAGAGTTGTTTGCCAAGTCAAACACATCGTCTTCTTGGGGTGGGTTTGACTCGTCATAAAAAACAGTTTTATGATTGAAATCAGAAAGACGTAAAAGGTATTTCCATTCCTTTATCAAGGAAATTATACGCTTTTGTTTATCTTTTAATGTCATTTATAATGCTAGAATTTTTAAGGTTGGTTTCGTTTTTAGTCTCCGAAGCTTTCTGTATAAGCTTACCCGTAAATCCTGCCGTGATCAAAGAGCCTGAAAAGGCAAGCATCTCAAGAGAACCAGTTATCCCAGCCAAAATTCCATAACAACCTAAAAGACTTTCGACACATCCTATACAAACACATATAAAAGAGACCAACCGCATTAAGGAAAACTCACCTTCATTCTCTTGAAAAAATCCTACCACAAATCCTCCTTATTTATTTGTCTGCTTTTACGGATCAACAGCCTTGTCTTTGTAGAATTATGATGTGTGTTTTTCTTTTTATCATGGGCTGAATGCCCCCACAACAACATATTTTTTTACTCTTATTTTTTGGATCCCTGTTGGAATCAGATTTTATACCAATTATAAAGGTTGCCATATTATCTTAAAGTATCCCCTGCCTCATAGGTATGAACTATAGAGGCATCCGTAACCTTAAGCAAGTGGCCCTTGGCATCCTTTAAAATAACACATCTTTCTTCCTCAAGGTTTGTCTTGGATATGATTATTATAGGACGTTCCATACGTTCTAATTTTGCTAACGAAGAGCACCCCATAAAAAGAAGAAGTAATAACAGTTTACTCACTAAAACCTCCTTATGACCCTACCCTCTCATCTGTTCCATCCCAAACAAATTCCTCAACAGGAAGATGCTTGTCACAACCACAACAGAAGGTTGCGCCATAATATTTTGGATCTCTTGCGTAGGTTTCTGCAATCGCTAGTCCCATTGTAGTTAGTACCCCACAGCCTTTCATGGCATCAAAATCTTTCTGAGTCCAAAACCTTCCCGTACTCTTCTCTCCTTCTGGATAAACCTCAAATTTTATGAATGGTTCTTTGTCCTCTGCGCTAACAAACATTGCTTTCTCTTCCTCAGTTAAGT
>RPOO01000370.1 GCA_003857025.1 Methanothrix sp. | reverse complement strand
GATCGAAGCAATCTCTCTTGATTTATCATTGTTAGTGATTCTTATTGCATGCAGATGATTGCGTTTTCAAGGCATACAATCTGCACACAAGGAAAAAGAAAGATAGCTTCGCCGCCAAAGAACAAGAAAGGCGGCCCTGTACTCCGCAGGAGTACGCAAAGACTCTTCTGTAGTCTTTGCGAATGCTATGATAATGTCAAGCCCTGAACTAAAAGGGCCGGATTGACCGAGCGATAATTTTCGATGAAAGGTGTGTTCGAGCGGAGAATCGCACACATAATTTTGAGCAGTTTGTTAGCAATGTTATTAATGATTAGTTGTTTGGGTTTACCCTCCTGGAGTTTACGTAAGAAATATTGTTTGAACTGCTTGCGGTGGGTTCGGATTGATAAGGCAGCCAAAAAGAGCAATTTGCGCAGACCAGATGGTCCATAATGACGAGAGGTGGGCGTATGGTGGAGTGAACTGCCGCTGGAGTCGTCATAAGGGCAAATGCCAATAAAAGCAGCCAGGTGTTTGGGGGAGCAGGCTTTGGGAGACGACTGAAAGAGGACCAGCATTTGAGCCGCAAGTAACATACCAACCCCTGGGATACTGATGAGCAAAGTCACCAGGTTGCGAAAATCCGGGTTCTGGTCAATCAAACGCTGAATTTCGGCTTCCAATTCCAGGATGTGACCTTTCAACTCCGTGATGGCCTTTTCATGGATTTTTTCGGCCAAAGGCGTGCGAATGGCTTTACGTTTCAAAGCCAGCAGCGAATTTTGATGCCCAGTGCGATCCACTACAAACTGCTCCCGGGTGGTCAGCAGAACTTTGATTTGTTCCAGAATTTCCTTCCGTGGGGCCCATAAGGACAATTGATCCCAGAACCGGTAGGCATACTCTGAAATTTGACAACTGTCGACCGGGTCGCTCTTGTGTCCCTCGGGTTTGAAAGCTCTTTTGACCTTCAAAGGAGGTTCTATCGACACACGATAGCTGTTGGCAATCAAAAAATGTGCCAGAACTTCGTTGTACACCCCGGTGGCTTCCATGCAAATTACACAGTTATCCGGGTGAATTCCATGATCTTGCAGCCATTTCAGATACTTTGGAAAGCTGTCATACTCATTGGCAAAGGTCGCAGGTTTCACAACAATATGCCACTTGTCAGTTATGCTGCCCACCGCACTGGTGAAAGTGGCTGAGGCAATATCAATGCCCACAAAAAAACGAGGTTTGTCCATGTGAATTACTCCAAATTTCGGGCGAGGATGGAAACCGAACGTGGTGGAGACGACTTTCTCCATGTAGTAGTCTTGAAGGACGTCAATGCTATTTAGCCTGTTCCACACAGAGATTGGGTCTTCTTCGCAAAATAAGCTTTTATCTTTCGAGCAGGGTAGACTTATTCAATCTCTGTTCGGTTTCCATCATCTTACCCTAAGTCTAATGGAACAGTCTGGTGCTTTTCCAGACTGTGAAGCAATCTCTCTTATAGACTTTAGTCTGTCGAGCAAGCGTAGCGAGCGAGACAAGAAGCCACCCGCTATGCGGGTGGAGGGCCTGGGTTATACCAAAAATCACCCTCTTGCCAGAATAGTGAGTGTTCAAGTCCCTAATCTAGCGCGAAAGGTGATTT
>RPOO01000371.1 GCA_003857025.1 Methanothrix sp. | reverse complement strand
CTATTGCTCCGGGAATATTAACGGCTGCTGATGCACTGACTGAACATACCAGCAGATTGCCACGTATCGATGTGGTCAAACCCCCATCTGTTATCGGCAGGAATACCGTTCATGCCATGCAATCCGGCCTCTTTTATGGTTACGTGGCTTTAGTAGAAGGGATGATAACCAGGATGAAGCTTGAAATGGGGGGCCAGGCAAAAACGATCGCTACCGGTGGATTGGCGGAGCTCATTGCGCACGAAACAAAAATATTCGATATCATATCACCGTGGTTGACTTTGGAAGGTCTACGCATCCTTTGGGAAATGAATCAGGAAAACCTATGAACATGAATATCTTTCAGGGAAGATCTGTATTGCTTGGTATTACCGGCTCGATTGCCGCTTACAAAGGTGTTGAACTGGCATCACGGTTAACCCAGGAGGGCGCATTAGTGGATGTCATACTGACCCCTTCTGCTCAGAAATTCGTCACCCCATTGACCTTCCAATCGGTGACCGGCCGAAAGGCATACACAGATGAAGATCTATGGGGTGGGGAGGGGCATGTTACCCATATTGGTCTCGGAAGAGTGGGAGACCTGCTGATTGTTGCTCCGGCAAGCGCCAATACCATTGCACGAATCGCTCAGGGAATCGCTGATAACCTGCTTTGTGTGACAGCCCTGGCAGCCCGATGCCCTGTGATTATAGCTCCGGCAATGGATGCCGGTATGTTTAGCCATCCAGCGACACAAGCGAATGTATCTATCCTTAAGGAAAGAGGGGTTACTTTCATTGGACCAGCTGCCGGTCATCTTGCTTCTGGATTGGTGGGTGTTGGTAGAATGGAAGATACTGCAGCCATTATCGGCGCTGCCAGGTGGAAGCTTGGCCATGACGGTAATTTAGCCGGAAAGAAAATTGTCGTAACTGCAGGTGGAACTCAGGAAGCTATCGATCCCGTTCGAATGGTCACTAATCGTTCGAGTGGCAAGCAAGGATATGCGTTAGCGCAGGCTGCCATCGACCATGGCGCAAACGTTACTCTCATATCAGCCAACTGTTCGTTACCTTCTCCATTTGGATGTAAGCTCGTAGAAGTATCTTCTGCAGCGGGTATGCTTGGTGCAGTTCTGGATGAGATCCAGGATGCAAATGGTTTGATCATGGCGGCAGCAGTAGCGGATTTCAAACCAGTTCAGATAGCTGCTGAAAAGATTAAAAAAGACACAGGTTTAGCATCTATTGAGCTTGAACCGACTGTCGATATTTTGCATCAGGTGGCGAATAGGAGAGGGTCATTAGCAAACCTTAAGTGTGTAATTGGTTTTGCCGCTGAAACTGAAGATCTCTTGGAAAACGCCCGGATCAAGCTAAAAAAGAAAAAACTTAACATGATCGTTGCAAACGATATCAGTGCTACAGATGCTGGTTTTGGTGTGGATACAAACCGGGTGATTTTGATAAAACAGGATGGCAGCGCTGAATCACTCCCATTAATGACCAAAATTGAAGTTGCCGAGACAATTATTGAGATAACCGCTCAGATCCTTGAGTAGATAATTGGGGATTCATCGATGAAAATACTCGTAATGTCGGATATCCATGGCAACATCAATGCGTTGGATGCGGTTCTCAAGGAAGCTGGAAAAGTGGAAAGGGTTTGGTGTCTGGGGGATCTGGTAGGT
>RPOO01000374.1 GCA_003857025.1 Methanothrix sp. | reverse complement strand
GAGTTCTCCGCCACGCTGACGGCGTGCGCCTGCAGGTCGTCGCCCTCCATGTTCATCCGGAGGCTGCAGGCGATCTTCTCCCACTTCAGCTTGTCCATCGCCCGGAGCCGGCGCTCGCCGGCCACCAGCAGGAACGTGCCCAGGCTTCCGGCATCGGGCCGGACCGTGACCGGGTTGATCAGCCCGTCCCGCTGGATGCTCTCGGCCAGGGAGTCCACGTCTCCCATGAGCGAGCGCGGGTTGAACCCCTTCTGGATCTTGATTGCGTTCCGGGGCAGCTCGGTCACCACGCCGCACTTCTTGGCGGCGGCCTTCTTCATGTCGCCGTGCGACAGGGCCACGCCGTGGAGCATGAACCCGTCGCCGGGACCGGCGGCCATCGCCGCCTTCTTCGTCACCTTCACCGCGACCTTCGTTGGCATCGGCCTCTCCCTTCTGAGATTGCCCTCACCACCCCGAACGATAGCGCAGGGGTTACACAGTGTCAAAGGAAAAATGCTGTGTAATGCAGAATTTTTCTCTATGTAATCGCCCACACCTTAGCGGTTTACCGTACCCTCGGGGAACGGCTATTCTTCCGTGCTGGCCCCTCCCGTGCAACCAGCTTCGACCAACTTCTGCACCGCAGCCGTGACCTTCTCCCGGAAGTCCGCCTCGGCCATGTAGGTGAGCCAGTCAGACCGCTTCAGCCTCAGCTCGTGGTTCCATTCGGGGACCAGGTAGACCCCGGAGGTCTTCAGGACCCGGCTCTCCAGGAGCATCTGCAGCGCGCTCAGCTCGGGGCTCGGACCCCGTGCGTAGTCGATCAGATACGACGCGGTCTGGAACGGAGGGGCCAGCCGGTTCTTCACCGTCTTGGCGAAGACGAGCTGCCCCGTGGCCTTCTCCCCCTGCCGCAGGACCTTCTTGTGGGTCAGCCGAATCCGGATCGACGCGAAGGCCTTGATAGCCCTCCCGCCGGGGGAGTCGGTCTTCTCGCCCCACATGACGCCGATCTTGTCCCGGACCTGGTTCACGAACACCAGGCAGGCTCGGGCCGCCGGCAGTAGTCCGACCAGCTTCCGGCATCCCTTGGCCATCGCCCGCGCCACCAGGCCCACGTGCGAGTCCTGGACGCTGTCCTCGTTCAGCTCGGCCTCGGGGACACCCGCCGCCACCGAATCCCAGCCGATGAAGACGGGGGCCGGGGGCGGGTCTTCCGCCAGCGTCTCCAGAATCGACTGCAGGATGTCGAGCGACTGCTCGATGGTATCGGGCGCGTGGTAGATCAGCCGCTTCGGGTCGATCCCCAACTGGATGATCTTCTGTGTGTCCAGCGAGTGCTCGTGGTCGATGAAGACCGCGATCCCGCCGACGGTCTGGACGCCTTTGCAACCCAGGTGCATCAGCGCCGACTTTCCGATGCCCTCGGGGGAGAAAAGCTCCACCGACCTGCCGACCGGCCACCCTCCGCCCATGATCCGGTCCATCTGCGGAAAGAGGGTGGGGATGAACTCCAGCACGTCTGACGTGACTACATCGTCCTCGGTGATGAACCCCACCAGGGTGGGGTCCAGCTTCTTCTTCACCAGGCCCGCTCGGAGCCCCGCGACCAGGGAGGCGGCCAGCTTGGTGCTGGCCGCCCCCTGCTTCGACTCACAGCTTGATTTTGCCGCTGGCGCCGGGCTTGGCGGTCGTGATGCGGGAGCGCGTCTGGCGCTCGACGCGATTGTTGTGCTCCGCCAGGTACTCGGTGTCCTCGGGCACCTGG
>RPOO01000373.1 GCA_003857025.1 Methanothrix sp. | reverse complement strand
GAGCAGGCGTTCGTCGAGGGCGAGGTCGTCCACTGCTCCAAGTACTTCCCGAGCATGCTCTACGGCAAGTCGCCCGTGTGGACCCTGTGGTACGAGCAGAGCGTACTCGTCGCCATGATGCGGTGGCTCAGGACCCTGTGGGAGAAGGGCCGGCTGCCGAAGGGCGCGCTGATCGCGTCGACCATGAACGCCGACTCGTTCAGGGCGGTCTGGAAGTCCGAGACCGAGAAGGGCAAGGTCGATCCGTACTACATCCCCATGCTCACGGTCGAGCCCCAGGGGTCCGAGAAGGGCAAGGCCGGCGTCGAGTTCGTCGGCTTCATGCCCAACATGGCTGAGATGGAGTACATCGACACGAGGAACGAGCTCCGGGAGCGGATCTCGGCGTACTACGGCGTCGGGAACGTCTTCATGGGCGACACGAGCTCGAGCGGCGGGCTCAACAACGCGGGCATGCAGATCCTCGTCACGAACCGCGCGGCCGAGCGTGGGCAGGGCCCGCACAACAACGTCTTCTTCCCGGCGATCTGCAGGATCGGCGGGGTCACGGGCTTCGTCCCGAAGCTGCGCCCGAACGAGGAGCAGGACGAGATGGCGGACCTGCAGCGGGAGGCTCAGCAGATCCAGAACGCCCAGGCGATGAAGTCGATGGGCTTCGCGGTCACCAGGGACGAGCACGGGGACTTCGAGTACTCGGATGCACCTACTACCGCTGACGCGGGAGCGCCTCCTGGACAGCTTCCTCCCCCCGATAGCCAGGACACGGTCAACGACTTTGGAGGCGCCCCCGCCAACCCCGTCACCAGGATGGAGAAGGCCTGGACCGGCGCGAGGGAGCAGCGCAGGATCAGCGGGGACCTCGAGAAGGATCTCAGGGACGCCGTCGAGTCGACCTTCGGGTCCGCGCAGCTCAAGAGCCTCGAGCCGGCCGCGCTCGAGCAGTGGGTCAAGCGCGTCGCGAAGGACATGAAGACCTCGCTTGAGCAGACGATCGGCGCGAGCCTCAGGCACGCGCTCGACAGGGGTTCGAGCCAGGTCTCAGAGTACATGGCGAAGGCCTACACGGACGGCCCGGACGAGCAGTTCCGCCGGCTGATAGACGAGTCCCCTGTCTGGGGCGCGTTCAAGGGCTTCGAGGAGGACATCAGCAAGAAGATGTCCGAGGCCGTCAAGGCCATGCTCACGGACCCGCAGGGGCACAGCGCGGACCTGATCGTCCGCAAGCTCCGGGAGATCGTCGAGGGCGAGCGGTACAGGCTCGAGACGATCGCGAGGACCGAGTCTCAGGCGTTCGTGCTTCACGGTCGCGAGCTCGCGTTCAAGCGCGCGGACCCGGGTGACGAGTGGCTCTACGACTGGGTCGGGCCCGATGACCACCGGACCCCGGACGCGTGCAAGTCCATCTCAAGCAGGGTCGCGAAGGAGGGAGGCGGGCAGGGTGTCCCGCTGAAGCGGCTCAAGCAGATCATCAAGGAGGAGAGCGCGAGGTACATGGAGCCGGGGTGGAAGTCCCGGGACTGGGTGCCACACCCGAACTGCCGCAGGACCGTCATCAAGTCCGGGAGGAGGACCTGAGCATGGTCGTCCTCGCGAGGCTCGCAACGGGCAAGGCGATCTACCTGAGCACGACCGAGACCTGGCT
>RPOO01000378.1 GCA_003857025.1 Methanothrix sp. | reverse complement strand
TTGTTTAGACTGTTTACAGAAATACAAAATGTTGTCGTAGGTTGCGCCTGCCTGACCTAATTCCGTTGCGAAACAAAGAACTTCAGGCCGTGAAACTGGAGCACCGACAGGCTCACCAGTTTCGTATTCATATCCCCAGTCGCTAACTTCTCCATCGGTTGCCCAATGATCAAAGCGAACTGGTCCGATTGCTTCAGCCATTGCAATGAACGCTGCAAGCTCAGACTTGGCGCGGCCTTTAGGCCGACTCATTACTGCTCGTCGGATTATCCGCGAGCCGTCAGGATTTAACTCATAACACTTGATTATGAAACCAGCAAATTCGTCATCAAGCAAAATCGGCTGGCCTTCAATATCACCAATGCCATGGACAAGATACTTTTCAATCCAAGCAATTACTTGAAAGCCTAGTGATTTCACGAAAGCCTCTCAAGAAATTAGGTTTGTCTCAATCCAATCTTGCGTTGCTTGAGTGTTTTTGACGGTTTCAGTGTGACCATCAGATATGTCGGCTTTCGTTGCCCGCATATCTTTTGGCAAAGACTTAATGTAAGCCTTCCACTTTTTTTCAACAGCCACAGCCTCATGACCAGTATCAAAAGTTATTTCAGTGTGAACTCGGTTAAGTCCTTGCTTTGAGTGTTTAGCAACTCGCTGTGTGGATGAGTTACTTATTCCGCACTTTATCCACGTTGAATTGGCAACAACGTAGAAAACTGTCGGCCTACTTAAATCGATTCCATACTCTGCACATCGGGGGCATCCGTGACCTAAGTCAAGACTGCCTAGTGTCGGAAAAAATTGCCAATCACATTTTAGGCAAGAAACCTTCATTGGCTTGTGACGGCTGACGTATTCTCCCAAACGCTTAACGTTTTGCTTCCCGCAAATCTTGTCAACTTTGTCAATGGGAGTTTTGGTCGCCAAGGCAGTTTTAGCGATTCCACACGGATTGCAAGCACCCGATTGAGTATTGAAATTGTTGACAATTGCAGATATGTATTTGTTGCAGTTTAAGCAAATGCACAAGATTCCAGTAGTGACATTGACATATGCGCCAACGCGCTCAGCATTCATTGCTTTAAGTCTGCGGTCAATCTCGTCAATTGATAATTCGTGTGATTTAGCTGTTGCAGCAAATCCGCAATCCCTGCATCCACCCTTGCCGTGGGTAATGTAAGCAGGCTTAGGCGCTACGTATCTTCCACACTTTAAGCAAATGCAAAGAACTTTGCTAAGCACGTGTGTAAACGAACCAACACGCTCAAGGTTGGCATCAGCAAATCGTTGATCTGCTTCTTGGATCGTAATTCTTTTTCCCACAACTGGCTCCCCGTATTAGGCGAAGCAGC
This sequence comes from Methanothrix sp., assembly GCA_003857025.1. Classification (GTDB taxonomy): domain Archaea; phylum Halobacteriota; class Methanosarcinia; order Methanotrichales; family Methanotrichaceae; genus Methanothrix. The sequence goes on along the minus strand of RPOO01000378.1, from coordinate 350 downwards.
CAAGTGAATACGCACTTGGCCGCTTCTAATCGCGGTAATTAGTCGCGACTAGCTTTAATTGTACCACTTTTCCCCTGCAAGGGATTGACCTAATTGCTAATAGCCTTAAGCCTTTTTCGACGTTCAGCGTCCATGCTGACAGGTTGTGAAATTCGGGCGGCCTCGGTGTCCACTTCCATGCGCAAGCGCAACCGATCCTCGGGGGTGCCGGCAAGTTTGCCCACACGCATCCGAATTTCTGCGGCGTGCTTGGTATCGCCTTGCCACATCTGTGAGTGCAGCATCGCGGTGTCAATAAGGAAGTCCCAATCGGCATCAATGAACGTGGCAGCCATGGGGCTGTGGCGCCA
>RPOO01000359.1 GCA_003857025.1 Methanothrix sp. | reverse complement strand
TTCCTTCGGAGCTTATCGACCTTGGACATGAACCCATAGCCGGCGGGTTCAGGAAGGCCGAGAAGTTGAGCTCGAAGACCAGGCGGAAGCATCATCCCGAGTTCTCTCTCGGTGGCCTGAACCTCTTCCTCTGATCTTGGCTCAGGGACAATTGGATTGACTGTTCTATAGGCCTCTAAGGCCCTCTTCCTACCTTCGCTTATCTTCCTCTTGTACGACTCGAAGGCAGCGGGATCTGATTTGAGCATCCTCCACCTTGCCTTCATCATCTTGCGCGACATCTCGGATCCAGAGGGACCCTCGAATAGAGATCCAGTGGTCGTTTCACTAACCTTTGAGCCGCGCATCGCTAACTTCGATCTATATCTCTTCTGGCGAGCCTTTCGAAGCGCCTCTTTAGCTATATATGTCGTACGCTCAGACGGCGAGAGATCCGAGAGAATGGCATCCCTCTTCATCTTATATGCGGCTCGCTGTTCCTTAGTCAATCCTGCACCGGCTCTCATCTTGCTTGCCAACTTGGAATATAGGGAGATCGGCGGGATTTGAGCGCGATGCTTGGCGTAGTACCTAGTCCGTAGCTTTTGTTTCAATCCCTTTCCAAGGGGTAGTCCAAATTCTTCGTAGAATGGCTTGGTTGTGGAGCGAACTGCACGAAGGTACGCGGTTTCAGCGGCTTGGCGTGCGGACGACTCCGTATCACCAATGTACCGCATGTTTCCGAGTGATCTTGACATGGCGTCGTCCAAGACTGGCGTGTAGTCTGACTTCATACTGCTTGCTTTGGAGGCCAAAAAGAGGTGCGCGCTGACCAGTCGACCATAGTCATGCGCGTATATCTTTTTTACAACCAAGGACTCGAATCGCGACCACGCCGAAGATGGATAGTCCGTCTTCGCTCAATATGAGAAGGACATGATGACATGGACGGCTCCGCTCATGAACAACATCGGCCTACCATCCATCGTCTTGACCTCGACCTTAAGGTACTTGATCGATTTGGACCCTTCGTATACGAGCATTGGACTGATCTGACCGGCCGGAGGCCAGACGTTATCAGAGATCGTGCTCTTGCCCGCGAATGGTATAATCGCTAGTGTACGGACGAAGTCGTTGTTCCTTCGGCGCATGGATATGAGCGAACACTGCAGATCGCAAGTGGTTCCCTGAGTGTCCATCTTCACTTCCTGATTAGAGGCGAACACGGTGACAACACCGGGTGGCCCGACTAGTAGAGCACTGCCCTGAGAGAACCCGAGTGTCGTGGCCAGATCAGTGCCAGTGCTAGTCTTTCGGAAGTCCAGTGTGAGACTAGTGTGAGGCGCAGCTAACTTTGTCGTGTCGATCGTTATGAGTACTGTATCGGTCACTGCGTTGGCCACCATGTCTAGCGCGGGCTGCAATGGACTCGTGTACCACGGGCCATGCGCTACGATCGCGGCATTGATGGCATCCGCGACTTGATCCCCGGTGTTGTATAGGCCTCGCCCTAGGGATATATCGAATTGACTACCGGGAACATTGGTCCATACGCGTAGTAGTGTGTTATTGAACTCGTAGTATGGGTACCCATTGAAGACATTAGGGATACGATCCGATATCGTAATGGCGCATACTTGGAGCTTCGGAATGGAACTCATCGGTAACTGTAATGGAGTTCCTAGTGAGGTATCTCCGTCTAGTGTCGTGACTCCACTAGCGGGTATATCGGACGGAGTGATGCGACGATAGA